>PIVJ01000112.1 GCA_003353955.1 Bacteroidota bacterium
TTCAATTTGTTGGTATGATTACTCAAGAGCTTCCTATCGGAAGTGCTACTACAATTAATGTGGCTCTTGATCCAGACGTATTATTAATGGATGAAGTTGTTGTTACTGCTCTTGGTATTTCAAGAGAAAAAAAGGCTCTTGGTTATTCAGTTCAAGATGTAAAAGGTGATGACATCACCAAGGCCAGAGAATCAAATATCATTAACTCACTTCAAGGTAGGATATCTGGAGCACAAATTACTAGTTCTTCAGGTGGTGTTGGAGCATCTACAAGAATTTTATTAAGAGGGGTATCTTCATTAGGTGGCAACAATCAGCCAATGTTCGTTGTTGATGGAATTCCGTTTGATAATTCTAGTTTTGATATTGCTTCTACTAATAATATTACGGGTGCTCTGGGTGATAGGACTGTTGGTACAGACAGGGGTAATGGTGCCGCTGATATTAATCCAGATGATGTTGAAACTATTACTACGTTGAAAGGACCAGTTGCTGCTGCAATTTACGGTTCGAGAGCTGCTAATGGTGTAATTGTAATTACCACTAAAAAAGGTACGAGAAATAAGAACCTTGGAGTTTCAGTTAGCAATACTACCTCATTTGAGAATCCTCTCAAACTTCCTGATTATCAAAATGAATGGGGACAAGGTTCGCATGGACAATTTAGTTACGTTAATGGTGAAGGTGGAGGTATCATGGATGGATATGATGAAAGTTGGGGTCCACAACTAGACATTGGGTTAATGATTCCTCAATTCTTTTCAGATGGTGAAGCGGTACCTTGGGTTTCTAATCCTGATAATATTAAGGACTTCTTTGAGACTGGAGCTACTTTTACAACAAATGTTGCAATTGCAAGTGGAAGTGATAATGCAAACTTCCGTCTTTCATATACACAAATGGATCAAAAAGGGATGATTCCTAATACCGACTATCAGAAAAAGACTTTATCATTTAATGCTTCAGCAAGCCCAACTGATAAACTTACCTTCTCTTCTGCTGGTAGTTATGTAAATGCTAAGAGTGATAATATGCCTAATCATGGCTATTCTGGTCAAAATGTCATGCAACAATTTGTATGGTTTGGTCGCCAGGTTGATATTTCAAAATTAACAGACTATATGAAGCCTGACGGAACACAATATAACTGGAATACCAATTATCATAGTAATCCATATTTTATAGCATATGAAAATATAAATCCAATGACAAGAAGTCGTCTCTATGGTAATTTAATGGTAAAATATCAATTTACAGATTGGTTAAGTGCTTACATGCGCTCAGGAGGAGATATCTATACAAATGCTGATCAAACTATAAGAGCTTATGGAGATTATGGTGGTGGAAATAAACAGGGTTATTATCGAGAAAATGTGTTTCAATTTGGAGAATTTAATACAGATTTCCTAATCACAGTAGATAAGGATATTAATACTGATATGAGATTTAATTTTAATATTGGTGGTAATAGAATGGATCGATTTACTCGGAATAATATGAGTAGGGCTGGTGAACTATCTGTTCCTGGAATTTATAGTGTTGCTAATTCAGCAATTCCTATAGTTGCAACTAGTCGGTCTACAGAAAAAAGAGTTAATAGTCTCTATGCTTTCGGTCAGTTTGCATATAAGAGTGTACTATTTTTCGATTTCTCCGTTAGGAATGACTGGTCAAGTACATTACCTGAAGCCAATAATTCGTACCTATACCCCTCATTTTCAGCGGGCGCAATATTAACGGATTTGTTTGATATTAAAAGCGATGTTGTTTCATTTGCAAAATTACGTGCTGGTTGGGCAAGAGTAGGTGCTGATACTGATCCATATTCACTTAATCCAGTTGTTAATTTTGGTACTTCATGGACTGGAACCGAAACATTAACAACTCTTGTTGTGCCAAATACCCTGCCAAATGCAAATCTAAGGCCTCAATTTACCAACTCATTTGAAGTTGGTCTTGACCTTCGTTTATTTTTGGACAGACTTCGTTTGGATGTAACTTATTATGATTCCCGTACAGAAGATCAAATTCTTGATGTTGCTATTTCAGCTGCTTCAGGATATACGCACAAATCTGTTAATGCTGGTAGAATTGATAATAAAGGTATTGAAGTATTACTTGCTGTTACGCCAGTTAAGACAAGAAATCTCAGATGGGATGTAACGTTTAATTTTGCAAAAAACGAAAACAAAGTGGTTGAATTGATTGAAGGTATTGATCGATATCTTCTTGGTAACGATTGGAGTCTTGATGTAATGGCCATACCCGGCGAAAAATACGGCTCATTGTTTGGTTATGATTTTCTAAGAGATGACGCTGGTAATATAATTCATATTGACGGGCTTCCACAACAGGGAGATCTTAAGGTTCTTGGAAGTTACACACCTGATTGGATTGGCGGTGTTTTAAATGAGCTTAGCTATAAAGGGTTAAATGCTAGCTTCTTAATTGATATTCGTCAAGGCGGTGATTTGTATTCTATGACTACTTCATGGGGTAGATATGCAGGTATATTAGAGGAAACATTAATTGGACGTGAAGGTGGTATTGTTGGTACTGGTGTGATGTCTGATGGTGAAGAAGGCTACGTAACAAATGATGTAGTAGTAGATGCTGAATCATACAATAAAGCAGCTTACAGCAATGACATTGCTTATTCAAGTGTGTTTGATGCCAGCTTTATTAAACTTCGTGAAATTAGGATTGGATATACCTTTCCTCAATTTAGAAATGTTCCTATTACTGATTTAAATCTATCATTTGTAGGAAGAAATATTGCTATTTTGAGTTCTAGTATTCCTCATGTGGATCCAGAAACTGCATTTTCCAATACAAATCTTCAGGGTCTTGAATTCGGGCAACTACCATCAGCTAGAAGTTTAGGTTTTAGTGTTAGTTTCAAATTTTAATTAATTTTTTAAATTATTATTTATGAAAAATAAAATAAATATCTTTGCAGCAGCGCTTATTGCGTTACTTGTATTTAGTTCTGGCTGCACAAAAGATTTTGAGAGTATTAACTCAGATCCCAATAGACCGTCGCTTAGTCAAACGGCTCCTAATCTGTTATTAACTGGAGCCATTGAAACCATGACGGACAGAGTTCATAATATCTTTTTAGGTCATGAAATGGGCTCTTGTTGGGTTCAGCATATGGCAAAAGTTCAATATACTGACGAAGATAGGTATGTCCCCAGAGTAAGTGTAATTAATGCTACATGGACTAGTTTTTATGCAAATTCAGGTTTTGATATTCAAACCATTTATAATTATGCTGTTGCAACTGAACATGATGGATACAAGGGAGTTGCTTTGATATTAAAAAGCTATATCATTTCTGTATTAACTGATATATTTGGTGATATTCCTTATACTGAGATGTTTATGGGGTCTGCTGAAGAAGCAGTATTATCTCCCATATACGATTCACAGTCATCAATTTATACTGCATTAATTGCAAATCTGACAGAAGCAAATACACTTCTTGGTGCTACAAGCTCAAGTATTGATGGAGATATTCTTTTTGACGGAGATCTTGACTTATGGCAAAAATTTGCGAATTCATTAAAACTTAGGTTGCTGATGCGAATTTCTGATAGGGTTTCTCCTGCATCAGAAATGACAGCAATGCTTGGATCTCCAGCTACTTATCCAATATTTGAGAGTAGCGATGAGCACGCAGCATTACATTATTTAGGATCTGTTCCTAACAATCATCCCATTAATGAAAATCGTAAGACTCGTGATGACCATAGAGTAAGTAAATCAATCATAGATATTATGTATGCTGAAGTTGCTGCTCCTAGATTCGATTATCGAGTCATGGCTTATGCAGAAGTTTCTGATGGTACAGGTGACTATGTTGGGATTCCAAATGGATTGTTATCTGCAACAGCAGGTGCTTATAATGGTAATGGTTTAGCAAATACATCTAAAATTGGACGATACTTTACACAAGGAACAACCCCTGGAATGCTTATGAGTTATCAGGAATTACAATTCATTCTTGCTGAAGCTGCACATAAAGACTATATTCCAGGTGGTGATACAAAAGCTGAAGAATATTACGTTGAAGGAATTACTTCATCTTACTATATGTACACAGATGAAATTGAACAAGGTTTTGTTGATTTCTACGGAAAAGACCCAGGAGAGTCTTCTGTAGACGATATGCTATCATTGTTTTTAGAAGACGGTGGCTGGGTTTATGACCCTAGCAAAGCAATGGAGCAAATAGCTACCCAAAAATGGGTTGCCATGTTCGATCAGGGCTTACAAGCATGGTTTGAATGGAGAAGATTAGGTTTTCCTGTTCTTACACCTGCGGCTGATGGAGTAATTGACCAGATTCCTGTCAGGGCTTTTTATCCTTCTGATGAATTTGCAAAAAACTCAGTGAATGTAGCTGCTGCTGCTGCTGCACTTGGAGGGCCAGATGATTTAACTACCAAAGTGTGGTGGGACGTTAACTAATTTAATTTAAACGAAAAACATACAATTATGAAAAAAATAATAGTTTCGGTTTTAAGTATTGTGTTAATGGCATTCATTCTCACAACATTTAATTCCTGTGATAAAACATATGATGATCTTATGACTTCCGAAGTACTAGTAGGAGGATTAATTAAACCTTTAGGTTCTTTTCCTTATAAGCTCGGCGGTACTGTAGATTTTGATGTAACAATTGAGATCCCAAAGGGACCAGGTATTGCATCTATTGAAATATACAAAACCTACACAGATAAAGCAACAGTTCTTGATCAAACTGTTGACGTATCTTCAGCCAATTCGGATGTAGCTGTTACCAAGCTACTTACATATAATTATGCAGCTTTAATTTCGGGTCTTTCAATGTCTGCTGATGAGAGTGTACTAAGTATTGGTGATGCATGGACGTTCTCTTACAAATCAATCATGGCTGATGGTAGAGTGGTATCAAGTGCTGCTACAACTGTTATTGGTGTAGCTAACTATTTTGCTGGCACTTATGATAATTCGGTAAATTATCACCATCCTAGTAGTGGTTCTTATCCAGATAATGGCTCAGTTACGACTAGTGAAAAGACATTGGTTGCTACTAGTGCCAACACATGCCAAACAGCATTTGCTGTATGGGCTGACAAATGCTGGATAACTATTAACGCAGATAACTCAATTACATTTGTTGTTGATGATACATGGGGTTATGATGTTAGTCTTGGCGTACCGAATCATCCAGAATTAGTTTCTTATTACGAACCTTCAACCGGAAAAATTCAATTATACTACAACTATTTAGGTGATGGTGGTTACAGAATTTTCCATGAAACATTTATAGCTCAAGAAATGAATTAGAAATATATTTAAAGAGGGGGCTGTCCAAAGTATGGGCAGCCTCTTTTTGTTTTCTGTAGAAAAAGTATTGCTATTCCAACAATAGATTTCAAACAAAAAGAAATTAATTCTTATCCTCAGATTTTTATAATTGCTTTCATTTGAGATTACTGCAATAAAGCTCCTCATATCAAGATGTGGGGAATATAACCCTGTGATCCTCTACTGGCTTGGGATCAGTGAAACTAATGATTTAAATCTTAAGCATCAGGTTTACAGCCCAACCTTAGAATGGCTAAAAAGACATAAACGACTTCCATTTGTGGCATCATTCTTGTAGTTTTACACTAAACCAAAAAATTACAAACACATGAAAACAATTAATTTAATTTTCGCTACTATTCTATTTTGTTTGCTGTCAACAAATGTCATGCTTGCACAAAATGCTGTTTTGGGCATTTCTGATCTTCTTTTAAAACAGAGATTAAAAAAACATACGAGTGGTAAGTATCTTGAATATAAATGTTTTGAGGGCAGTCCATTTATGTTTGAAGATTTTGAAATGGGCATTGTTAAGTTTAAAAGTGGCGATAAATACAAAGTACTCCTCCAATTTGATAAGTATGCAGGTGAAATCCAATTCAAAACAGAAAGTGATGTTTATGCCATAGCTTACCCTGATAAGCTAGAATATATCGAAATTGATGATATAAGGTTTATTTTTTCTGATTTTAAAATGAAGGGGTCAATACCTGCAAGTCATAAAAGAGCCTACTTTGAGGTAGTGGTAAATAAAGAATGTAAATTATTAACCAAGAAAAATGTTAAGATAAAGGAAGCCAAGCCTTCTAACGGAATATCCGACGCAAAGCCTGCACAATTTATTGACGAAACTGATTCCTATTTTGTTAAAATAGGAGATTTGTCAGCAATAAGAGTTAAAAATAATAGAAGCCTTATTTCAATTTTTGAAGATAAGAAATCTGAAATTTCAAGTTTTATTAAAAAAGAAAAAATATCATCAAAAGAACTTGATGATTTAAAAAAACTGGTCAACTATTATAA
>PIVJ01000344.1 GCA_003353955.1 Bacteroidota bacterium
ATAACCAGTGGACTTATGTCGGCTGCGGGCTCTTTCGGGGGAAAGGTATAGGTGCGAGCGGAGCCACAACAAATCCTCTTGTTAATACGGAAACAGTAATTGATAACACAACAAATAGGTTTGCAGTGAACTATAATCCAAGCAATAATACAGGAACTGTAAATGTTTAAAATATAAAAAATGGCAACATACGGAGAATATAAAGTAATCAGTGATAGATCCGCGGCGGATTTGCAGAATACTATAGCAAAGACCACTACTAAATCTGTTAATGATTACAAAGCAACACAGGAGCGCGATCAAAAGGAGAGGCGCATGTTTGACATTAGACAACAAAAACGTAATAAAGAAGCTAGTGAAAACAAAGCGGCGTTTGAAAAAAATGGTAAAGCAATAGCTAATGGAATAAACGATTCGTTTGTAGAAGAATATAACGGTTTACTAGATCAGTATAACAACTATACTAATATACTAGAGGATCCTAATTCTAATAGAAAATTAAGAAAAGAAGCTATGGGCAAGTTGTCGAGTTTAGAAAATGACATAGCTGCAACAAAAGCCAATCAAGAGATTTATATTGGAGGATCTGCTACTTTGGAAGAAAAGTTAAGTAACTCGGCTGCTTTAGGTAGTACTTATGGATTTGTTAGTCTAAATATGGGTAAAGATGGAAAGGGTAAGTTTATAATGAATGAAGACGGAGGAGTCGCTCAAGATATAGCGAATCAACTTATTGGTAAACCCGGTAAAGGAGATACTTTTACAAGAAACACTGATGGAAGTATTGAGGCTAATGGAACATATCTTAACGCAGATGGCGAAGAAGAATCTTACACAACGAAACTTACCGCTCAAGAAGTTGAAGCCTTTTTAAACAACCCTACTTACAACTATATTAAGCCTGTAGAAACAGCTATTAATAGTGTAGGTAATAAATTTATAAATGAAAATGGCGCTTTAGTAGAAGGGTTCGAAGAGGGAAAAAGCATTATAGGACAACCTGGAGCACTTCCAAAGCCAAAAGAACAAACAATAGTTAGTACAACTGTAAGGGGTGAAAATGGCGAGTATTTTGAAAGAAGAGAAACTAGAACACCTGTTAATCAAGACGCTATTAATGCCGAAATAAACGCGTTGGCTGCAACGCAATACGTTAATTTTATGGCTAATGAAAACGATTTAGCTAGATTACAAGCTTTGAAAAGCATAGGTTTAGGCCAAGCCCAACTAGATTTATTATCAGATGTTAATGAAGGTGAAAATAAGTTTAAAAAAATATTTGAAGAACGAATGCGTGAAAAAATAGGTGATGGCATAATGAATACAAACCCAAAAGCAAACAAAGGGCTTTTTAAAGATGAAAACGAAAAATGGTATTTTGTTGAACAAGTGAGTAAGACTGAAATAAAAAAAGGGGATAAAAATACAACGGAAACATCAGATGAATATAACAGTGGTAAATCAAATTAAATAGAATAATAATGAAAAAATATAAAGCAATAGTAGAAGGTGTTGAAAAATTTTTTAATGTTACTCCTGACAGATACGACGCTTTTATAGCAAAGTATCCAGA
>PIVJ01000113.1 GCA_003353955.1 Bacteroidota bacterium
AAAAAATGCATGAAATTTTACCCCGTAAATGAACAACCATCATCAATTACCTACATATCAATGTATCAAAAGTACCACCCATAAATGTGCTAAAATCACCTTTATATTTTAATGTATACCGGCAAATGTACAATTTTGGCCCATAATGCTGTGCAAATGGTGCAATTTTGTGAAAACGTTTATCTGGAGACCTGTAAAAGTACACCGTTTTCAAAAACACACCCGTAAATGTACAGCTGTTTCAAAAGTAGACTCCTTTATACACTGCCTGATAACAGGTTGTACTTGGGACCCGTAAATGTACACAGGTTTTCAATAAAGACCCGTAAATATATACGAAAATTTGCTAAAATTGCGATTTGATACCCGTAAACGCATACATGTGTCCAATCGCGATTTTGCAAACACAAAGGTTCGATGCATTCCCATAGGCCCAATGAACGGTGTCGCCCCCGGACGTATTTATTTGTTATGTTTGTCAAAAACCATTTGTTACATGGATGAAAGAACACAAATACAGCCAAATCAAGTCCTTCTTTTATTAAAATGAAAATCCCCGGGGACATCTTAGGTGCCTGCACTAAACCCATATTTTTTGCCTTTTGTGTATGCACACTTTGCACTGAACTTCAATTTGGACATGTAGTCATTTTGAAATAAAACATTGATCACTGTGAGTGGGATTTCTTTAAGACTCACAGATATATGAAATGTGTGGCATATCCTGTAAGTTTCAGTGAAATATTCAAAATTGTGATGAAAATATTGAGCAAAAGTGGCTACAGAATGTACCCTAGTCAGTCAGTATCAGTTTTTCTCATGACAGTGCTCAGTTGCAACCATGAAATTAGAAAATGTGACATTTGTATATATTCATTAGTTTCTAATGGAATACACATCAACTGTCTGACCAGTCCAGGGTGCTATTTGCGGAACCTGTGTTGGGTAATTTTGATCAAAAGCAATGAAATTTTCAGCAACAATATAATTATGGCTGTGTGAAAATTTCAAATTAATTGAATGAACACAAAAAAATGTGTTTTTAAAGTTTTCAATCATATAATGAGATTTCAAAATGTGTCGGTTTATTCTGTGGTAAAGATATCCTCAAGTTTTTATCAAATTATCTGTGGCTACATGAGATTTCTGAGCTAAATTTCATTCGCGATCTATGTTTATGAAAATACACTGAAAAATGAGCTATATTTGCTGCAAATTTCATCCACAGAGAATATTTCCGCCATGAGTAAAATTATCTGAAAAATGCCTCCTCAAAAAACCCTGATGCACCCTAGTCAGAGAATATGATGCGATGCCACTTTAAATTTATGTGACATAATTAAATGAACATTACGTATGGGGATCCACGGGGATGTGCCACAGGCACGGGTACCGTGTGGAGATCCTGTGATTCCGTTGGGTCCGATTTTTCAGGAAATTTGATCCAGTTATGATGCAAATTGAGCAAACTTTGATCTCGTCGGGTATACTTCTGAAATTTTTAGGCCGAAAATCTGATCGGGCATGATTTTCGTAAAAAGCATGATCTTGCCGGGGTTTGATTTCGAGCCGTCCATGCCACACGTAGGCCTATGATTATACGGATCCATGCAGGATTTTGCTATAACAACGGGTTTACAAATCTCTGATTTTGGGCGGATGTGGGTTTTGAAAAAGTGCTACGGGGTGAAAATTGCAAAATTTGCGATGATTACAGGTCAATTTGTGAAAATTTTAGAAATTATTTGCTACGATTACAGGTACACGTGTGTTTTGACGCCCGAGACCGACAGTCGTGAATCCCCGTCTATCTCAGAACCTCGTGCCCCCTCCCCCCTTGGTGTTCAGGTTGTTCACAACAAACATTGTCGATGATTTCTGGAAAAGTGGGTGCTCGATTCATTGGCCTGCATTGTGTGTCCTGCGTTCAATGCAGTTAGTTTAGTCTACACATCGCTCTCACGTGCACGCGGCGATCGATGATTGTGCCACGTCAAACGTGCCGATGTTCATGTGACGGTTGGTCTGTTACTAAGCGACAGAAATTAATTCACACGATTGCCGTCGTCCCAGGCAACTATCCCGAATTCCCCCAATGTGATCCGATGGTGGCCGAGCGCGAGTACGCCCGTCACCGCCTTCAACTTAAGTTGCCCTATCTGCCGTGCATCAGGAGAATTTCATCAAACAATACACTTGTATTCAGAGTGAAGGCAAGGGTTGATTGATCAGAAAAATTATGTTTTTATCTAGAAATCAGCAAAATCGTTGGATGTCATCATTCATGGTCATGTGATTGTGAACAGCATGAGCCATGAAGATGGGTTCACTACAAATTACAATCGGTGTACAAACCAATAACAACAATCTGTGATATTACATGGAAATAGGGCAGAGGAACAAATGAAAAACCATGCCGTTTGGCGAGTGCCATGACGGCATGTGTGCGCAAATCGCTCGTACAAATGCGCAAGTTAACGTATCGGTGATCCCGCGCTCGCGGGTGACATGCTCAGAGCATATGAGGCTAAATCAAAGAAATTGGAAACTGCCAAATGTTTCTGATTGTATGTATTGATGCTTGACCAACAATCACACCGAAATTTTGGGGGAAAATGCGATTGCAAGTGCCTCCGACAGCGCACCGGCCAGCTAAAAATGCGAACTTCCGGTTGGAGATACGGATGCGCGCGCATGGAGTCGCGCGGGATCGACGAAGTGGAATTGCTTACAAATTCATCATTTTGAAATCTGAAATAAACAACTAATCAAATTGATTTTCCGGCTGTACAAACTTCAAGTCCCCAAACCAAACTGTGCGAAATCTGGCCGTTCGTGCTTCTGTATTAGCGAAGCCTTTCTCGGACAAAAATTTCGGTTTTCGGCCGAGTGTGCCTCACCGCCAATTATAATATAGATGCAAGTAAAAGGGTCAAAATTTTGAAAGTGTTACAATTGACAACAGGGTCAAAATCCGACTTTCCACTTTCGATTAAAAATTTGTTTCTTAATATTTTTTTGAAATTTTTTCTTGGTATTTTTCTCAGATAGTGTATCTAACTAGGCCTCAATGCCATGTCAGCATCAATGCTTCCAAGAATTAGGGAAAAATATTTTAAGCTAAAAAATACCCTCTTTTTGATTTTCCACTTTCATTTTTGTTAATTCGTCCGGTTGTCATCGTTTAACTGTACAGAAAGGGCACTTAATCTTTATGTTTTCTAAAATAGTATTAGTTGGCCGAATTGCACAGCGCAAATCACGTATTAAGCTCCAAAAATACGTTTGTAAGATTTTTTTGGATTTTGGGTCACTTTTGCAATGTAACCTCCGTCACGACTGCCACACTATAAAACACACAGATAACGTAAATCGATTCTACTAATCTTGTAGCATAATGCTGAGAAATATGTCAGAAAGCGGTGGTGAAAAAATTACTGCAATCGATCGAGTTGAAGGGAAATGGCATCGGCTTTAGTGACATTAAAAAAAACGTAGTGTTTAAGCGTGACGGAGGTTACGATTCAGATCATCATCGATTATTTCTTACGTAGGACAACTAGCCCAGTGAAACTCCACAATTAGTGGCATCACTATACCACCTTTCGCTGCTAGCAATTTCGCAAACATTGGTTGAAACATCATCAGGTTATGGCAATAAATCGATTTGTAACCTCCGTCACATCGTGACGGAGGTTACACATTTATATGCCTAACTCGGTCGTTTCGACGTTTTTTCAAACGTTACATGGTCCAACCGGTATATATTGTTTATTTACACCTCTACGATGGATATGACCCCCAGCACTGGCCTCCAAATGATAGAAATAATCAGCTCTGAGTACTATCTTAGGTTTATTTGAGGATGCCTTCCGGGTGACACAAAGGTTCTATATCGACCTTATTCACGCAATTTCGATGCTCGGATATCCTTGTTGTTAAGTACTGAGAATGCCTTTTACGAATTTGATCGGATACAGCGAATGGCCCGACCTCGTCCTGGTCATAGATCTAACGGTCAAAGGGGGCCAAACTCAGTTGTCGTTGATTGAAGTATGGTGCACCAGATTTAGTATATAACATGTGCCTATTCGGTTCTAGACAGACGCAGAGCTTGTAATTAACTTCCTTGCTGCGTTCGGAGCATTTTGTTGAGGCCAGGTGGTGAAGTTAGCAGCAGAACATGCAAAGAAATACAGGGATCAGCTGAAGAAGAAAACACAGAATATGTCAAGAAAGAAAAGCAGCGAAAACATCTCGGCCACGTTCCGCGTTGCTAGCTGTTTGTCCGATGCTGAGTTGCAAGCAGAACGTCGTAATGGCCGTCAGAAACTTTATGGGAGTGGCATGATCGTAAAAACTTGCTTTGAAGAAGAAACAGGAGTTAAACTTTCTTTAAAGTGCCAAATTTGATCACCAATTCAAGATTCTATTTCGCATTTTTGGCTTCGATTCAATACTTTATTTTGAAGAACAAAATCCAAATGAACAGATTAAGGGTACTTAATTATAATGGCCAATTTTTATATGATTTAATGCTTATTCAACATTTTTTCTCATTATTCTGATAATCTATATCATTATTGTGACATCTTTTTAATAGAAACCATGACTGTGACATCAATTATAAATTATGAATGTGACACCATTAACCATTACATTTCTGCAATTCTCAGCACCTTAAACTCGTTTACGAAGATCAAGTATTTGAGTTAAAATACAGAATAAATTGTCATATCCTGGGGTATCGGAATTGTCAGTACACTGCCAGGACAATATTAGCTAATTGTCTTCAAGGATAACTAGAAATATGCAATAAATTGTATTCATTGAATTCAATGCCTCAACTATCTATTGTGTATAATTGCCGTATTTTACGATTTTGTAAGGGTTTGCAGCTCGACCACTTGTCGTTTGCTGTTACTCCAATCAAAAGGCAGTTCAATTATAATTTTTCACCTGGAATACAAGCTTTATGGACCTGCCTATCATTTAATCAAAACATCTCGGCCATAACCTTCACTTACATCTTAACAGACCTCATCAACGAAAGGGTATTTTTCGTGACGGAGGTTACACAACTTACAGTAATGTTCCCTTTGATTCTACCCTGTCATCAAACGTCATCAATAATCTGCAATCTAACAATACTACAACGTACATTGATGCATTAGAAAACAGCACTCTGCTCTTGGAATTATTTAAAATTTACATCAGCCCAAAACGGTTATCTTTAGCAATGGTGCACGGTCGTGACGGAGGTTACACCTAAAAAGTGACGATGAACTTTGGAAGGGCGTAAAAACTTAACCCCGAATGTGGCTGGGCGAAATTTTCTGCTCGTTATTACTTGGCTCTTCCTCAATAGAAATATATATCAAAGAAAATGGTGCGAGAACTTTTTTATTTTTCGACTGGTCAGGGCCCAATTGTAACACTTTCAAAATTTTGACCCTAGAGCGAATAGCTTTTTTGAACAATTTGTTGCGTTTATTGATCTCGTGTTTTATGTGCGCGGTTATCCATGGTTTATCTCTGTTGTTAAATTTCACGATTTTACTGGGTATATACGTATTTATCATTTTAGTGAGGTTGAGTGTTAATATTTCAGCACTATCGTCGACATTATTATTTCTGAATATTTCTACCCAATTTATGTTATCTATTTCAGTTTCCATTTGTTCCCAGTCAGCTCTGTTATAATCGTAGACTCGCCTCTTGAAGGAATGGGAGTTTGGCAGTTTGAACTTGGTGTTTAAAAATACGGGGGAATGGTCGCTGCATGATGGAGCTAATACACCGCTTGAATGTACGAGTGAATCATTTCCTACTATAATGGGGTCTAGAAGTGTTCGCGAATGTGGTGTTACACGGGTTGGTTCTGTTATGATTTGGAGTAAACTGTACGAGTTGATGATATCTTTAAGGTGGTGTATCCGATTATTTAGGAGGTCTTGATTAAAGTCACCCACTATAATTATTTTTTGGGAGCCGTATATATCGACGACGCGGGACAGGTTTTCATCTAGCTGATCCCAGTAGTCAACAGGCAGGTCCGGGTTTCTATACCCTACGCCAAGGATAAATGACTGTTTACCCGCAGTAACGCGTAGCCAAAGGAGTTCTAAATCATTTTGTTCGTACTGGGCTAACCGAACCGCGCGCACTTTGCCGGTTAGCTGCACACAAATGCCCCCGGAGTTACGAGTTTTGTCCTTTCGGAACACTGGTCCCACAAATCCTGCCACTAAGATATTGTCATCAGAAAAATCCGAGTCTATGCGAGTTTCCGTGAGGCACAGAATATTACAAGTAGTTGCAAATTCGGTGGCTAATATGGGAATCTTGTTTCGTAAACTGCAC
>PIVJ01000345.1 GCA_003353955.1 Bacteroidota bacterium
AATTCATGAAATGTAGGTCAATAAGGCCTAGAGGTGTCCAAAATGTCAAATACATTTGATATTTGACCATTAATGGTCAAATGAGGGGTCATTTTAAAATATAGATCCATAGGATCTGGTGTCTCACCTGTTGAATTTAATACGGAGTTTGACCTACATATCTTCATGAAAGTAGGTCACAGTGAACTAATTCTTGAAATGCAGGTCAATGTGTCCAAAATGTCAAATACATTTGATATATGGCCATTTCTGGTCAAATGAGGGTCCGTTTTAAAAAAAAGCGTTTTGACCTATATCTCGGAGAAAGTAGGTCGCGGCCACCTAATTTTGGGCATGGAAGTAAATGTCACCTAGAAGGGTCATATGGGTCACACAAACTTCAAATCCCCCTATTAACGTAAAAACGTGCCACCATTTACTGGCCAATGCATTGAAAATAGAGTTTGACCTATATCTTCATGAAAGTAGGTCACAGTGACCTAATTCTTGAAATGTAGGTCAATGTGACCTAGGGGTGTCAAAAATCTCAAATACATTTGACATTTTGCCATTTCTGGTCAAATGAGGGGCCGTTTTCAAAAAACGCATTATGTCCTATATCTCAGTGAAAGTAGGTCACAGCGACCTAATTTTGGGCATGGAAGTAAAGGTCATTTATTGGTGTCATATGAGTCCTTTAAAGTTCATATACCTCTATTAACGAAAAAACGTGCCACCATTTACTTGCTAATGCATTGGAAATGGAGTTTGACCTATATTTTCATGAAAGTAGGTCACAGTGACCTAATTCTTCAAATGTAGGTCAATGTGACCTAGAGGTATCCAAAATGTCAAATACATTTGATATTTGGCCATTTCTAGTCAAATGAGGGTCCATTTCAAAAAAACGCGTTTTGACCTATATCTCAGAGAAAGTAGGTCGCGGCGACCTAATTTTGGGCATGGAAGTAAAGGTTACCTAGAAGGGTCATATGGGTCATACAAACTTCAAATCACCCAATCAACGAAAAAACGTGCCACCATTTACTGGTCAATGCATTGAAAATAGAGTTTGACCTATATCTCAATGAAAGTAGGTCACAGTGACCTAATTCTTCAAATGTAGGTCAATAAGGCCTAGGGGTGTCCAAAATGTTAAATACATTTGATATTTGACCATTAATGGTGAAATGAGGGGTCATTGTAAAAAAACACGTTTTGACCTATATCTCAGAGAAAGTAGGTCGCGGCGACCTAATTTTCGGTCTGGAAGTGAAGCTCACCTAGGAGGGTCATATGGGTGATACAAACTTCAAATACCTCAATTAACGAAAAAACGTGCCATGATTTTCAAAATTGTTGACGGACGGACGGACGACGACGGACGACGGACACATCGCCAATGCAAAGTCTCACCTTTCGGTGACTACGTCAACAGGTGAGACAAAAATACGCCCTACATCGTGAACGCTACACCAATACATTTTGAGGCATCATTTTCCGAGGTCTTAATTGATCGAGATGAAATATGTATCACCTATGTGACCTGTACTACCCAAATTTTGAAATGTAGCCTACACCTG
>PIVJ01000346.1 GCA_003353955.1 Bacteroidota bacterium
ATTTATTAATCCTACTATTACGGGGGATTTATCAGTTAGTGGAAAAATTCTACCTACTGTTGATGGAGGGGGTGAATTGGGTAGTTCTTCATTACATTGGGATAACTTACGAATGACTGGACAAATTGTTAATGACCAAGGGGCTATTATTAATATGAATGAAGGTACAGATTTACGATTAACAGGTGATGCTATTAGATTGGACGGAGACACTATACAAACTGGTTCTGAATTGACTATGAGTGGTTCAACTTTGGTTAATTTGACTTCTTCTAATCTTATTACTATGTTTTCTTCCTCAATTGTTAATATTACAGGACCTAGTATTAATTTGAATGGCGAAATTAACGCTAACGGCGAACTATCCAGCAATGTTTCTTTAGTTTTAAATGAAGTTTCTACACCTGCCGATAAGCCTAATTTTGGTAAATTATATATGAATAACAGTCAACTAAAATACCAGTTTGCGGGTATTGAATATCCTATAGCGGGTAATGAAGTTAAGGTTGTTAAGAAATTTAGCCCTGCTGATGTTTCTACTGTTCTATATGATGATGATTTTATTACAATAAGTTATATTGAGGCTGATTTACAACCTTCATTCGTCCTTAAAACTTTACCTTCTGGTCAAGGGGCTTTTGCTACTTGGGTAGATACTTCTATTGTATTTGTTGCTGGGGGTGCTGGGTCAAGTGATAACGGAGACGGGACTAATCAACTGGGCGCTAAGTGTTTCTTTTATGGAAGCACTACTAGGGATATTACTTATAACCACATTAATTATGGTGCTACTTCAAGATGTGTATTATGTGCTGAAAGTGATTTAAATTATCCTACATACACATTAAAACTTGTTACAGGTGATCTGACTTATTTAGGTGTTTCTGTTGTTAATAGGGTTTAATAAAAAAATATATATTATATATTATACTATAAAGTGAAAATGTCAAAACCTCCTAATCAAACAAGAAAGGTAGTTTTAAGAGTTGATGGAATACAAACCGAAGATGGCGGGGCTTTAAATTTAAGTAATTCTTCCCGTATTGATTTTCTTGATACCTATTCAGTTTCTGGCGGTGTTTATTCACAGGTTAAAAGTCAAACAAGAACAGGGGGTATTTTAGGGACTGAACAAGAACTATTAAATACTAATAATTGTATTGGTGCTATAACAAGGGTTGGTAATACTTCGAGAGTTGGGGGAACGGTTCATATTATGGCAAGTGGGGATTTTACGGCTTTTACTGGACGAGACCTTGAAATTAAATGGAAATTGGGCGATATAGTTTTAGGAACTACTGGCGTTATGGGTATTGATAAGAATTATAATAGCGAAGGTTGGTTTTTAGATTTAATCCTTGTTGTAAGAAGTTTGGGAACTGCTGGGATTGCTTCTATTAATACTACTGGTTCTTTATCGTGGCTTAAAAAACAAATGGGCACTGCTGAACAATACAGTTTAAATAGTTTGAATAATACAACTTATGAAACAGAAACAAATAAAGATTTTAGCCTTACGGCTACTTGGTCTAATGGTTCTACAATTCTTGATACTATAACAT
>PIVJ01000347.1 GCA_003353955.1 Bacteroidota bacterium
GTACGTGAGTTGGGTTTAGAACGTCGTGAGACAGTTTGGTCCCTATCTCCTGGAGGATTAGAAAAGAGCGGGTTGAATCACTTTGTACGAAAGGACCGGTGATTGTTCATCCCTGGTGTTCCGGTTGTTTATCTTTGAAGCAATGCCGGGTAGCTACATGAACTTTATATAATCCCTGAAAGCATATAAGGGAGAAAATTTACCCAATTTCTTTTTAAAATTTCGTCAAAGAAGCTGACGTTAATAGGGTAAATGTGGAAGACTGGTAACAGTTGGAGCTAATTACTACTAAAATTTTAAATTATTGTGTTCAACTAGAAGGGAATGCAGTCCTCGGTAGCTCAACGGTTAGAGCATTTGGCTGTTAACCAAAAGGTTACTGGTTCAAATCCGGTCCGGGGAGAATAATTCTTTTAATAAAATTTTGAGGAAATAGCTCAGTGGTAAGAGTATGGGCCTGTCACGCCTGGGGTCGCGGGTTCGAATCCCGTTTTTCTCGATAATTCATTGGGGTTTACCCATAAAATTATTTTATAGCGTGTATTGAAAGAGGGCCTTTTTTTTTTAATTTAATAAAATTATGGTACAAGCAGCTAAATTTATTGGAGCTGGCCTTGCAACTATTGGTCTTGCAGGAGCTGGTGTTGGAATTGGGACTGTTTTTGGAGCCTTGGTTTTGGGAACTTCACGGAACCCAAATATAAAGGATGAACTTTTCCGAATTGCTCTTTTTGGATTCGCTTTGACAGAAGCTATTGCGCTTTTTGCTTTGATAATAGCTTTCTTGATTTTGTTCGCTCTATAATATTTGGACCCAGTTCATTTTAAAATTTGAGGGTAGAACCTTATATAATGACTAATTAACTTATTTTAAAAATAATTGTGTATATAGTACTTGTATTTGCTGTTCTCGAGTTTGTATCCTCAATATACTTCTTTTGAGTAAAAAGAATCATATTGCTGCAACTCGGTGGGTATCCAACACTCTTCACCAGGTGGAATCGATTATAATCGAGTTTTTTGAGATGTGAGGGCCCACGGTGAGGAAGCTGTTATGGTTTCAGCCCTGAGCTCATATCTCAGAGGTAATGGGTTCGAATCCCATCCTCACCTGCAGTTCCTACAATTTTTTGATGTCTCTTTCGTCTAGTGGTTAGGACACTGCTCTTTCACGGCGGCAACATGGGTTCAATTCCCGTAAGAGACTTAGGGTAAAACCCCGAGGGAAAGTCTAAAACCTTTTTAATAAAAAGCTCGAAACTATGAGTTTGATCCTGGCTCAGGATGAACGCTTGCAGCAAGCTTTACACATGCGAGTCGAATGGTATTTTACCATGGCGAACGGGTGAGTAATACACGGAAGATTCTACCTTAAAACAAGGGACTGAATTCTTATAGAACTTTATAAGAAAAAAAATCCTTTTAATAGAGCTATGCTCGTTTTAAGATGAGTTCGTGCACGATTAGGTTGTTGGTAAGGTCACAGCTTACCAAGCCGACGATCGTTAGCTGGTCTGAGAGGTTGATCAGCCACACTGGGACTGAGACAAGGC
>PIVJ01000348.1 GCA_003353955.1 Bacteroidota bacterium
TCCATAGTTGTCGTTTCTATCCAAGGCATAGCAATTTGTTTTTTATCACAAATTACTACTTTGAAAAGTGTAAACTATGTCCCTTTAACTTTGTAAAGGATGTCCCTTTACCGTACCGGAATGACCGCTAACGGTTTGGCTATGAAGCGTGGCAAAATTTCGGAGTGCTTTTCTTTCCGCCGGAAAGAAAAGTGAGAACGAAATGCCCACGTTTCCACCGAGTAAGAATTTGCCATGTTTTATGAGCCTTTGTTATGGGCTGAATTTTTTATTGCATTTTCAATTAATTCTTCCAAATTTGGACTACTGCCAGAATTAATCCATGTAATTTCATTTATATTATTTAATATAAGTACTTTAGGATATGCAAAACGAAGTTGATCTATAATAGAAAATCTCTGTTTTGTATCTTTCTTTGAATTGTATATTAAAGGATAAGTAATTTCCTTAGCTAAAATATATTTATCTAACTTTTCTTTTAAATCAATTGGATAAAAAGTTAAAAATTGAATGTCCTCATTTTGATATTTCTCATGTAGTTTTTTAACAATAGGCAGGGAAGCCTGACAACTACCGCAATTAATCATTGAAATGTATAGAATCTTTGTATTACCTAATATTGCCTCAAAATCAAAATTTCTTCCATCTAAATAATTTAGTTTCCAACCTGGAAATATATCACCAATACCCAGAGGTTTAACTACCTCAGAGTTAATAATTTCTTTTGTGAGAAATACTGAATCGTTAATTGAATTTAAATATTCAAAATCAGTATAATTATATTCACTAATATATGGTTGCTTGATGTTTTCAGTTATCCTTAAGAATTTTGGAAAGCAAGTTTGTTTGTTAATAAATAAATCATATGGTATTTCATTATCATCCATAACACTTATTTGAAGACAATTGCAATTATCAAAAATTGTATCCTTTTTAGTAATTAGTTTAAATCCATCATAATTAAGAATTTTTATTATCATGGGAATCTGACCTCTGATAGCATATTCATATACAGATTCTTTCAAGTTCGATTTATCAATAATAGTTCTTTCTTGTTTTACCTCAGCCTGAATAATCCTTCCATATTCTAGCGTGTTATATGAATATGTAAATTGAACAGGAACTCTAAAATCAGGATGAATCCCATTTTTAATTAAAACAAATTTATGACCGATTAAAGTGTCAGCTGGACAATATTTAAAAATAGCCTCTATTTCCCAAGAATTAAATAATGTGTCATTGGAAGTACTTCCCATTATATTTAAGTCATTTACTCTATAACTTAATGCTTTGTCTGCTGAAAGGTTTTTTTTAGTCTTTTTAATTATTTTATCAGCATGATTAGAACAACCAGAAATAGCTAATATCATAATCAATATCCATAAATGTTTCATGTTATTTTTTTTAGTTTAATGTTAAAATAAATTTTGCCCATAACAATTGTATAACCACATTGTAGTTATATCGTATATAGCTACAAGTTAATATTTTTTATTAAACTATCAAGCGGACTTGCAATTTTTTTATTATTTATTTCAATTGTTTTGGTATAA
>PIVJ01000349.1 GCA_003353955.1 Bacteroidota bacterium
CCAATGAATTCATCCAAGCATATCGGACGAAAACTTTTTTCAATGACAGTCTCTTGGTTTATGTCGCTCATGTTTCGCTCTTCGTTACCTTACCGCCACTTTACTAAGTGCTGCTTTAATTATTTCATTCAGATTATACTCAGGAAATTTTGAAATGATATCTGAAACAAGCGTAAATGCTTCCGACTTATTGATTCCAAGATTGATAAGCACCGAGATCGCATCGCCTCTAATACTTTGCTCACCTTCTTCACTTGAATCGCTCGTGCCTTCGGGAAAATATTTTTCAAAATTATTTACAAACGCTCTATCCTTCAGCTCCGCGAACATACGATCAATCGTCTTCGGACCAATGCCGCTAACACCTTTGAAGATTGCTCGATCTTTCATGTTTATCGCCACACAAAGTTGATCCGGCGTGATCTGATTTAAAACTTGCAACGTGATCTTCGGTCCAATACCTTTCACCGTTGTTACTTCAAGAAAACATTCTTTCTCTTGCTTCGTCATGAAACCAAAAAGCACAATCTGATCTTCCCGCACATGCGTCTCAATGAACAAAGAGATGTCACTACCCTGCTGCGCTTGCGACAAAGTTTTACCAGAACAATGCACCAAGTACCCAACTCCATTCACGTCTAAAATAATATGATTTACTTCAATCGTATCAACCACACCCTTTAACTTTGCAAACATCTCAACCTCTTATTGATAACTTCCTTTTATATACTGAGAACTGCACAAAAAACAAAGCGCTACAAAAAATTAAGAGAAGTGGTATATTGAGAACCTTATCAACTCAACAAAAAATAGTCATGATTACTCTTCAAGAATTTAGCAACCCTCTATTATCAAAATTACCAACTTCAGTTAGTTTTAAAAAATGTGAAGAATCTTCTCACAAAACTATCATCAAAATGTCATTGTAAATTATATTCCTTATGCTCAAGTAAGAAGGAGTACCAGCGGTTGAAGCGAACAATTTCTGGAAAGAATAAAAAGTCTAATATGAATACAGATCAAATAAATGAGAGTTTGTTTCAATCACTCGAGAGTCAATTGGAAGGTTGTGCAGCCCTCACATTAATTCATGATCCAAGCGATATAAGAAAACCCTATAGCAAGTCTTTGGAGAACATCGGAAAGGTTTTGGATTTAAAATCCAATGTAATAAACGGTTACAGCACCCACAATATAGTAGGAGTAGTAGAAAGAGACAAATCTGTTCATTTACTTTCACATAGATCTTACAGCAATAGAGATAATAATTTTTTATCTAGAAAAATAATAAAAGCGGCGGAATCAGGAAAAGATTTAGATCCAAAGAGCCAGTCTGTGTATGAGTCTGGTGATTATTTTAATAAGAAAAGCATTACTAAAGAAGAAATAAAAAAGATCAGCAAAAAAATAAAATCAAAAAATCCTTCAGTAAAGATTACACATGTTCTAGATAGGGAGTTTGATGACGATGATTACTTTAATATAATTCATGAACAGAAAGATCAATTTGTGATCAGATCGAAAAAGTCACGAACAGAATGCAAAGAAGAGTC
>PIVJ01000350.1 GCA_003353955.1 Bacteroidota bacterium
TCAATGATATTTTATCTCTAATTGATGATAACGTCGATATTCAGCAGATTATAGAAGACCTCGTAGAACTACTCATTGACATCTCAAAAAAGAAAATCAAATTGCTAATAAATAAAAAATCTTGTATTCCAATATAGAATGCTGGATCTGAAAAGAAAGGCACTGAATCTCGGGGCGACTGAGTTCGGAAAATCAAAAAACAAAAATAAAAGGTTCTATGTAATTTATCATGGAAAGAAAATAAACTTTGGATTGAAAAATGGAAGTACATTTATAGATCACAAAGATACAAAAAAAAGAGATGCCTGGAGGGCTCGTCATTCAAAAATCAAATTAAAGGATGGATCATTAGCATACAAAAATAAGCATCAACCGGCATTTTGGAGTTACTGGCTTCTATGGACTTGGTAATCAATTCAAAATGTGCATTCCTGAACACATGGTGCAATTACAATGTTCTCGTATATCAGTCTCTGGCACGGAATCTCCCAATAATAACTCTCCGAGAAATCGCACAGCGAAATATCCAACTAATATTTCGTATATCATTTGTTCGAAAAAATATTTTCGGACGGGTATATAGTATGTATTATTTCATTTTAGATATAGTTTCAATTAATAGAAAAAAAATAGATGCCATTAATAAGGCATTGATTCACATATATATTATTTTGCTGTGTATCGTATCATTGATTATACTTCAACTTTCTTCACCCTAGGTTTGCGAGACTTAGGCTTCTTGACTGGAGCCGGCTCTGCCTCGGGCTCTTCAACTTGCGACATGCGGGCATCCTGTACATCGACGGCTTCGGCCTTCTTTGCGCGAGCCTTCACAGGCATGGCCTTTACACTCTCAGTGATTTGTTTTCTTAGTTGGTGTGATGATTGCTTTAATGCTTGAAGATTCTTTCGCGCACGAGGGGCCGATGCCTTTTTGCCGGACTCGAGACTCTTCAACTCCTTTTCGGTCTCATCCAAAGATTTTCTCATTAGTAGGATTTGTTCGGAAAGAGAAGTCATGTTCTTTTATTAAATAATTACTTGTTATATTCTATAGAAAGATAAGAATTTGAAAAAATAATAATTATTTATTCACCATCAAAATGATTTTCTATTTAAAGAATTGATGAATATACTATTGGGCATACAGAGGGTTTCTGCTTCGCGTCTTATAAGCGTGGATGATGGGTTCGACTCCCATTATGCCTATTTTTTTGTCAGTTTGCTCCTACGGGGGGCACGAACTACTTCCGCGCCCTCAAGATCATTGAGAAATTATACATGGACGGTTGCGACTCGAAATTATCATTTACTCCATGGATAATTGAAAGTTTTTGCCCCCTTGAACCAAGGGTGCGAAAAAATGAAGTTTTTTGAAGTATCAATTAAGTCAAAAAAATGAAGTTAATTTTGAATAATCAATTAAGTCTTTTCAATTAAGTCAAAAAAAAATGAAGTTAAATTTGAAGTATTCCAAATATACTGCGAAAATCAATTAGTCAAAAAATTAAGTCAAAAAAAAGGTGCGAAAATCAATTAGTCAAAATATTTT
>PIVJ01000351.1 GCA_003353955.1 Bacteroidota bacterium
CTGGTTTATGGCTGCTATGTCTTCTTACTAAAATTAAACACAAAACCATAGACTTGACTATAGTGTGTGATCACCCAGACTATATAGGGTGTATCAAAATAGATGTCCCTATAAAAAAGTTGACTATATCTTTGCAACGATGTATTGCAAACGGACCGCATATCAAAGTAACGAAAGACAATGGTTTGTTCTACATGTTGGACCATGTTTCACTGCGTTGCTGTTACGTACTTATGAGAAAAACGACAATGATTCAGAAACTGAATGGACAGATAAAATCGTTATTGTAACAGGCAGATAATGCGCTCTAAGATGATAACGTGAAGAAACAAATATACATTCATATCAGCTCGGCAAATACAAATTACATTAGGAACATTTTCCATCATTGTCATGTTTGTCCCAAAAAACACTTTTTAGACATAGCGATGTTTACTTACTGTGCCGTTTCATTTCGCGCGCCAGGCTTGAGCCATTGTTATTTAAAACTTCCACGGCCGTAGACCACTTAACCCGGTCAAATCGATTAATTATAGGCCCTGCAGCGCCCGAGTGATCAGGGACCATCGTGTAATGTATAGAAAAGGGCACATGCCTGTGATCGTCAGACGGAGACCAGGCCGCGGTACTTAACAGACGAGAAGCGTACCTTCATGGTAAAAAAATATTGAATCATGCAAATGAAGCGTAGCCGGATGGCATCCGTCCCGTGCATCATTACTGTTCGGAGCAACGGTTTCGGGGACAAACCATTTGAAACGCTTATGAGACGATCCCGTAAAACATTCGAGCACTACCATAAACGGTGGGACGCGGCGTGTCACACGCACCTTAAACGGTTCTCAAGTGGGTCAGTTTTTTTAAAAACATGTTATTATTTCAAAACTAAATATGCGCAATTGAAATTTGAGTAAAATAATGAATTTGTCCCATCGAAATTGATGATGACGACTAAACAGATTTCTTTCAATTTGTTCCGTTGACAAATTACACGATAGAAGATATTTGGACGAACGTATCATTATCTTCAGCAGCAGCTGTGATGTACATCTTTTCTTTTTGTTAGACGATGAAACAAGTCGTGCCGATTCAGTTAGATCAAAGTTTTCATTGCGCATGTTGAGGTCTGCCGGATGCGACTAACTTTCCAGAATGGGACATCTATTTTGATACACCCTGTATAGGTCATAAGTCCTTCAATCAGTGGGATAAGAATTGACTTCATGCTTGTTGGAATATGTCCTCCAGAGGAAGTTGAAGCTTAGGTGGGGCGTCTGGCCCCATCCTACTCTACCCAGTTTATCTAGGCGCTCTTACTGTCATTGAGAGACGCTGATTAGTTCTGTATGTGCCGTTAGTTCGACCACTTTTTTGTACTAATTTAGAGCGGAGAAAATGGACGTAATCGATAGTATTTCTTTTACCTTCCTGACGTTCATTTCAGTCCTTATTTGAATCAAAGTACATGTAATCGAAAGACCCGACACGGCACGCGTTTTGACATATATCCCCGATCCGAGAAAGTCGGCCACAGTTAC
>PIVJ01000352.1 GCA_003353955.1 Bacteroidota bacterium
CCTGAAGAGACAAAAGATTTTGACGTTGAAGCAGAAGACTTTGATAAAGAGCATCCTGACTTTAAGCCATGGAGGTCTAAGTCAAAGAATGCTGCCTATGCGTTAGCCTATGGATGTGGTGTTGCAAAACTTGCTTCTGTTCTTGGTGTTACACACGCAGTAGCGCAAAGGCTTTACAATGCATACTGGAATGGTAACCCTGCATTGAAATCTGTTAAAGATGGTGTAACGACTTATTGGAAAGGGAAGAAAGGTGCTAAGAAATACCTGCTTGGTATTGATGGACGCTTTGTTAGTACAAGAAAAGAATCAGCGTTAGTTAACTCCCTGTTTCAAAGTTGCGGGGCTATCGTAATGTCTTATGCTGGAATATTCATGGACAAGAAACTAGGAGGTGTTAAATGGGATGAAAACTGGTTACCGTACTATGAGTACAAAGGAAAAATTGCTAAAAGAATAATATATAGTCACGATGAATTTCAGTATGAAACTGATCCTGAAATTTCTAACGAAATAGGCCAGATGATAGTTGATGCTATTAAAGAAGCTGGAATATTTTTAAACCTTAGATTACCGTTAGACGGTGATTATGGAGTGGGTGAGAGTTGGGCAGAAACACATTAAAAGGAATTTATGATGAAGCACATAACTTGTGAATGTTGTGAAATAGAAAAACCAATAGCCGAGTTTTCTAAAAAGGTTACCAGCCAAAAAGTAGGATATTCATCTATATGCTTTGAGTGTAAAATTTATGCTGAGATGCGTACCAAGAAAAAGGCATGGGAAAGTTATACGATAAGAACTTACCAGAAAGATGAAATTGATTATTATGCACAGCTAGCCATTCAAGGTGGTGGTTGTGATATGTGTGGTAAGACTGAAGAGATGAACGGACAACGTTTAAGTTGGGATCATTGCCATATCTATGGCTACATACGTGGGTTGTTATGTAATGACTGTAACCTTGGGTTAGGCGGTATAGGTGATACGCTTGAAGCTGCAAGGAGAGCGGTAGCATACTTAGAAAGAGTAGAGCTTGCTATTAAACAAAAGATTCAAGACAGAGTGCCGATAGCATTACATATTGACTTCAGGAAACAAAGTGAAATCATTCAATCTGTTGACTTTAGGCAATATGTTAGTTAAAATATTAGTATAAGGATAGCATCTAATTTAAGGATAAATTATGTTCTACAATATCACTCCCGAATTCAAAAAAGAAATGGTTAATGCTCATTACGAGTATTGCCTGAAGCATCGTTGGGGCAACCCTAACAATGCAGGAAAAAATTACGTTCGTAATAAGAAGAAGAAAGCTTCTGAGAACAAATGAACATCATAACGATGTAGCCAATGATGGCGAACATAGCTCTAGTTTGAGCATTCCCA
Source organism: Bacteroidota bacterium (assembly GCA_003353955.1). Classification (GTDB taxonomy): domain Bacteria; phylum Bacteroidota; class Bacteroidia; order Bacteroidales. The sequence goes on from PIVJ01000352.1 coordinate 1,390, forward strand.
ATCGGGAAAACTTATAGGAAGGATTTTATGAGTGAGTTAGTTATAGGTGAACCAAGCAAAAGTGGTTTCACAAAAGGCAAGATAAACGATGTTACATTTCTATATGTAAACATTCAAGAGCCACGGAACAAGTATGAAAGTGAAGA
>PIVJ01000114.1 GCA_003353955.1 Bacteroidota bacterium
GTAACGAGCTGTATAGAATAATACAGATGGTCTCACAAGTTAGCGAAGGGCTGAACGTTATTTCGTCTTTGAATTAGATAAGGAAGCTAAGCCTATGGTTTTCTAGCCTTATCATAGGATGGGCAAGGTACTATTGGTGAAAAGAGCAACAGTACTCATGAAGTGACGAACCGCTGTATACGAGAACCGTACGTACAGTGGTGTGAGAGGCGCACTCCGTCAGTTATCTCTGGCGGAGTCGTCTACTCGATTCTCTACCGGCTTTATTCCTAAAACTTTTTTAGATATTCGTCAAATACGAAAACCCTATTTCTATTATATCCTGTAACTTCTTTGAGAAATCCTGCATTTATAAAATCAGAAATCAATGAATTAGCTGCATTGTAACTTAATTTTGTTTCCTCTTTTGCTTGATTTACATTAACAATTGGTTTTTTTAATAAATATTGAAGTAAAAGCATAGCACTTTGACTTTTTCTACCAAGCTCTGAATTAATCTTTTTCTCAAGCCTATCTTTCATTTCTAAAATATTTGATAATGTTTGAGAAGATTTTTCTGCTGTCTCAATTATTCCTACTAAAAAATATTTCAACCATTGTTTCATATCGTTTTTTGTTCTTACAAAAGTCAAGTTGTCATAATACAAACTTTTGTTCTTTTCAAAGTAAGCTGATAAGTATAATAGAGGTTTAGTCAATATTTTTTTATCAACTAAAAATAGAGTAATAAGTAAGCGACCTATTCTTCCATTTCCATCTAAAAATGGGTGAATTGTTTCAAACTGATAATGGGCAATAGCTATTTTAATTAAATTAGGAACATTAATATCTTCATTATGAATAAAATTTTCTAAATCATTCATTAATTCTCCAACATAATCTTGATGGGGTGGTATAAATGTGGCATCTAATAAACTGCTACCTCCAATCCAATTTTGGCTTGATCGAAATTCACCTGGAAGCTTAAATTCACCTCTTACACTATCTAACAAAGTTTTGTGTGTTTCTCTTAGCAAACGAGACGATATGGGTAATTTCTGTAGTTGTTCAATAGCATCATTCAAAGATTTAATGTAGTTATTTACTTCTTTCCAATCATCTTTTCGTTCAGGTGCTATTTCATCTTCATCCATCAATGCCTCATTCATATTAGTTTGAGTGCCTTCGATTTTACTAGAAACTACTGCCTCTTTTGTAACGTGTAATTGAATAAATAAGTCAATATTAGGAACTAACTTTGAGAATGAGTTTAATTCTCCTAATTTGATTGCCGCTTTTTCTATTAATTGATTCAATCTTGGGTCATCCCAGATCCATACATCATTTACTTTTGTTGGAATAAAAAACTCATATCCTGTGTGACTTTTTTGGAACCGACCCGATAAATAATCTTCTAATTGTATCATCTCAATAAACTTAAATATAAAATATTATATCTCAAATTAAACCACAAAAGTACAATATAAAATTTTATATTCCTAAAAAAATCAATTTGTTGAGATAAGTGAATTTATATCTCTAGTTTTGTACAGCTTCCGACTAACGTCAAAATTAGTTGTTGATTTTCAATTATTTATGTTTTTAGCAGACCTAGTCAATTTCCTGTGTTTTTTACTCTTTACTTTGATGTTCTCGAAAATATTCATCGAAGGGGGATGCCCCTAACGGTTTGGCTATCCACACCTGTATTGTGTATATACAATTGTAAAAATACATTTTTAAACACCGTATTTGGTGTTCTAACCCCAAAAAATAAACGAAGTCTTTTGTTATTATAAATTCTAATTGCACTGTTTGTTGCTTCTTTTGCAAACAGATCGCTCAATTTAGATTACAATCAACATATTATCAATTGGCAACTTTGACACAAAAAGAAAAAGCCCTCAGAAGGGGCTAACTTAAGCTCAACTATTCTTACCAATCTTCTAACTCTTAATTTTATAGGATTGTGCAACGGCTATCTTTGTTATGCCGTCGTCTGTACTATTTCTTTTTTCTTTCCATTTTCAACTCTCGTTCAATAAGAAAGTCATAAATATCAATACACTTTACACCATTCTTCTCAGATACTTTAGGGATTTTGTTCGGCTTGTTCTTATTTTCGTTTGTGATAAGAATGCAGTTATTAACTTTACAATAAGCAATTAAATATGGATCTGCTTCTTCTTTACCTATCGCGAGTTTTTTTGAATCAAAAAATCCACTGTTGTATTCCTCATTCACTATTGGAATAGCTGTATTGAATACTTCTTCATTTGTAGGGAAAACGAAACGGTATTTCCATTTTTTTATCCACTTTTTCAGGAAGTCTTCTTTCCCTTCATAATTATTTATCTCTTCTTCGACAAAATCAATTGTTATGAATTGAGACGTTTCAATTAACTCTTCAATTTCTTCCCAAATTGCTTTAAAAGTAATGTTGTTTTTTGGAAATGTAGATTCTAATTTGATAAGACCACTAGTGTCGATTACATAAACAATATTCTCTTTATCTTCAAACCCTATCTGCATACGTTATATACTTAATAATTGACGGGTTTTAGGTATGTAAGATAATTTAACACCTAAGAAATCTGAAAGATCTTTGAGATCAATCTTGTTCTTATCATAAGCATTAAAAGCTAGACTTAAATATTGCCTTCCTTTTTCCTTCACAGTTTCTTTAGGTATATCTCTTCCTTCTGGTGATTTGCTTCTACCAAAGGAGGGTTTACTCCATACCTCATGTCTTTGTTTATAAAATTCTTTAGAAGTCAAATTATTATCAAGTAATCTTCTAAGAATAACTAAAGGTCCAACTTGAAATTTAGATGCAATCTCAATTAATTCTTTGCTTTGCCAAATTAATTCTTCGTTTTGCGTGTGTTCAATAACCTTTTCTATTTTAAGAAGTTCACTAGAAGGAACTAATATTTCTGCAGCAAAAGCATTGCACCATTTCTCAATTTCTTGTGAATCATTAGAGAAAATGATGTCACATAATCCACCTTCATTTAGTAGAATATGGCCTAATTCATGAAAAAGACTGAAAATTTTTGCTGTTGGTTTTTCCCCTCCTCTTTTTATTACAATTACAGGCATTACTTCATCTACGAGTGAAAATCCTCTTAATTTATCTTGTGTTAAACTTATCTGGAATATTGCAATTCCAATAGATTCAAAATGTTCAATGTAGTATTCAAGTAGACTGTTTGCTGTTCCAATATCTCCAATTTTTGAGAAGTTCCACTCATTCCTTAAATTCTTTGCAATAACATTTGGGTCATCCTGTAAATCAGCTTTATAATTAAAAGGAATTAAAGGTAAATTAAATTCATTTCTTAATTCAACTAACGAACTTACTAGAGCTCTAGATTTTCTAACTGCCATTATTGTTCGTTCATCAAATACACCTAAGTCTTCTGAGTTAATCGTCCTTCTATCTTTCGGTAGTGGTTTCTCTTTTGGTGGTGCTTTTAATAAAAGAGTAGCAATTGTCCTTTTATAAATCTTTGACATAGCTTTCAATTCTGTCATTGACGGATATTTCTCTCCCGTCTCAAGTTGTTCCAATCGTTTAGTGGAGATTTTAATTCTCTCGGCAGCTTTGTTTTTAGAGATTACAATTGATTCTCTAGCCCAACATAAAACACTTGGATTTGTCCTTATATGAAATGCCTCTGTCATATAACAAAAATAGTCATTCTTTTAAAATAATTCATTTTATAAATTTATTATTGATTTCACTGTTATTTTAATCTTTACAATTAGGATGGGCAAGGTACTATTGGTGAAAAGAGCAATAGTACTCATGAAGTGACGAACCGCCGTATACGAGAACCGTACGTACGGTGGTGTGAGAGGCTCACCCCGCTAGTTATTACTGGCGGGGCGGTCTACTCGATTGTGCTTTCGTGGTTTGCTATTCAAGTATTTAATTAGTTCCGTTGTAAATTTTTTAGCTCCAGTTTCATTTAAGTGATCAGAATTTAGGTAAAGTGAATCTGGATAGATCTCGCCTGTTTTATCAAACACAATAAGGTTGATATTATACTTTTTGGTTAAATCAGCATAGTGATCCATTATGGCAATAGGAATATTATTTAGATATTGTTCGTGCACAGGGTTGCTAACCATTATTAATTCAATCTTCCTTGAATTACATAATTCAACGATAGAGTCTAAATAATTAACTGCTAATTCTGATACATTTAACTCAATTCCTTTATGATAATAATGGCGTTTTATAGCGGTTTCGGAGTTACTAAGGTTATTATTGTTATTGTTTGAATAATTGCCGATATAATTAATGTGGTTTTTTTTAGGATAGAATGCAGTTTGTTTCAATAAGGTTTTATAGAAAGTAGTAAAATCGATAGGGATTTTATTTGAAATTTTATTAAACTCCTCAATTGGGTAGCTTCTTTTAAACATTTCACTTGACCATCTTTCATTTGAAAATTTCAAATCATTTAACTCAGAAATATTATGAGGAGCAAACCCAATAATTAAAGTGTCAGGAATGTATGAGTGAAATATGTTTTTCAATTTCCAATATGTCAATACATAAGGTTCAGCTGCCTGAGAGATGTTTTGTGCATTATTAAAATATTCTGGATTTAAACTTTTTTGAGGATGCGAATCACCTGCAATAAGAACATTAGTTTTAATAACCGGAATAGGTTGATTGTTATAAAACAAATAGTTAATCATCATATTTGCACTAAAATATAAAATTGGGAACATCATAAAGATGATTACTTTGGATAAAAACTTTTTCATAGACTAAAATTGAAAGTAGATAAATTGTTGTTCTTTACCACCAAACCAAAAAATTGCAATGATAATTGCATAATACATTGCATACCTTAATTGACGTTTCCATTTAATCCCTAATTGCGAAATTGCATATTCTCCTTCTCTTCCTTTCCACTCTACTAAAACAAAAATTGCAACAAGAATTATTGTTGTTAAGGCTCTTCTCATTCCTGTAAATTTTGGTGTTGAAAATAGAGAAGAGGATAAAATTTCAGAAATGTAGCTTATAGCGTGGCCAATATTTTCTGCTCTAAAAAATATCCACGCAAACACAGTCAACCCAAAAGTTAGCAACATAAAAGTGAGTTCTTTTATGTTAGGTAAAAGTTTACCTTGTGCAACTGTCTCCAAATTATTGCGGTTGTTGTTGGTTAATAACAGTGGTAAAAAGTAAATAGCATTCAATGTTCCCCAAACAATAAATGTCCAATTTGCACCGTGCCAAAATCCACTCACAATGAAAATAGCAAAAGTATTTCTAACTTTCATCCAAGTGCCACCACGACTTCCGCCTAATGGTATATATAGATAATCTCTAAACCAAGTTGATAGGGAAATATGCCAACGTCTCCAAAATTCTGCAATGTCTCTTGAAAAGTAAGGAAAGTTGAAGTTTCTCATTAAGTCAAAACCAAAAAGACGAGAAGTTCCAATTGCAATGTCTGAATAGCCAGAAAAATCTCCATAAATTTGAAAAGTAAAAAATAAGGCACCAAGAACTAAAGTGCTTCCGTTTAAATCTGCTGAATTATTAAATATTTGGTTTGCAAATTCAGCACAATTATCTGCAATAACAATTTTCTTAAATAAGCCCCAAAGTATTTGTCGCATTCCATCAACGGCTTTTGAATATTCAAAAGTCCGCTTTTTATAAAATTGCGGCAGTAAATTGGTTGCTCGTTCAATTGGTCCAGCAACCAATTGAGGAAAGAAACTAACAAATGCCGAAAAGGCAATAAAGTCTTTGGTTGGTTCCAGTTTTCTTTTATATACATCAATTGTATAGCTCAATGTTTGAAAAGTATAAAAGCTTATTCCTACTGGCAGAATTATGTTAAGTGAATTTGCTTTTATTTCAGTTCCAAAGAATGAAAAAGCTGTTATAAAATTGTCTAAGAAAAAATTATAATATTTGAAGAAACCAAGAAACCCAAGATTAACTAAAATACTTGTCCAGAGTAAAATTTTTCTTTTGGTTTGATTTTCTTCTATTCTTAGTTTTCGACCAACAATATAGTCAACAATGGTACTGAATAATATCAGTGATAAAAATCTCCAGTCCCACCAACCATAGAATAAATAACTTGCTGCAACTATTAGAAAGTTTTGCAGTTTCAAGTTATTCTCTGTTACAAACCAATAAAGTATAAAAATTATTGGTAA
>PIVJ01000353.1 GCA_003353955.1 Bacteroidota bacterium
ATAACCCACAAGATCCTGAGCGGAAGTCGAAGGATCACTTCGCCTAATTAATTTTGTTTCACAAAGTCAAAGTCTCACTGATTTTATCATTAGTAAGTCTATTTGTTATTTGCTATTTGTCATTTGCCAATCCGGCTCTCGTTCTCAGCATGGCTTTGATGCTTTCTATTTCTGCTTTCAACACATCCACTTCATTTACTTTGGCTTTTAGCGCTTCGATCTCTGTTTGCTGTGCCTCAATTATGCGCTGTTGTTCTTGCGTAGCACTCACGTTAAGCATAGAAATGGCTTCATAATCAACCGTGTGAAAGTCATCAACTTCTCTTCCATACACAAACACCTTGTCTGTATCCAGGGGTAAAACGACCCGAAAACCGTATTCCTTCACTTCCTGTACTTCGTAAATCTCGCTGGCATTTTCGGTAATGAGCTTCACCCGCTCACCTACCTGCAGATCAGTGGTCAGCATAATCCAGCCCGCTTTGACTTCGGCTTTTTGATAGATGTCAGGGACTACTTCGGTAATGTCATCCTGTACTGCCTGTGGATAGACTTCTTTTAGCTGTTGGGCGATCACTTTTTTATTAGGGGTATTTCCGTTGACCACTTCGTCTTTCAGTGTATAATCGGTGATCTCAATTTTCATCAGGGTGTTCAGGTCAGTACTTGCATCGGACAAGCCTTTGATACTTTTAATGCGGGCATCGGAATGGGCATTGAATTCAGATGCAGCGATACGATTGCTCGCATAAATAGAATACGAATAAGTTCCAGAACCTACGCCAGCAGTAACATTACCATTGTAAGCATAGTACGCATAGGCTGTTAATTCATATTCCTCAGAACCCATCACTTCAAGTTTGGCTCTGGTAGGGGAAGTGGTACCAATACCCACTCTACCGTTACCTTCAATAATAAAAGCACCATTCTGAATATCCACAATGTCCGTACTTCCGGTTGAATTGCTGACAGCCTTAAGAATATTCCCACCACCATTGTTTGTGTTTATTAAAGTAACCAGCGCTCCTTGGTTTAAATTTTTATTAATTTCCAAAGGTGAAGTGGGTGTGGACGTGCCTATACCCACATTGGCATCCTTGCCCAGCACCAGGCTGTTGCTTTGGCCTACCATGGCATTGGCCCCTATGGCAGTGGCGTTGGTCAGGTCGCCTGTTAATACACCAGCATTGGATCCGATGGCGGTATTATAATTTCCTGTGATGTTAAGATGTAAGCTAGAGTCTCCAATTGCTGTATTTCTATTTCCTGTTTTATTGTCAAATAAGGACACGAATCCCATTGCGGTGTTTTTTTCTCCTGTGGTGTTGTAATGGAGTGCATTAGCACCATTGGCCGTATTCCTGGCTCCGGTGGAGGTATTGGAAAGGGTATTGGTTCCAGTAGCGGTGTTATGATCTACTTTATTGAGACGTAAGGCTTTGTATCCAATAGCGGTGTTACCTATGTCATCGGTGTTGGAATAGAGCGCCTGATAACCATGGGCGGTGTTACCTATTCCAT
>PIVJ01000354.1 GCA_003353955.1 Bacteroidota bacterium
TGGGGCAAAGATCATGTGAAACATACTTGGGTGCTCAGTCTACTAATCGAGACAGGCCTTAAAATCGAGTGCTGCCAGTACGAGTATAAAATTATCCAAGACACGTTGTGGAGCTAAAATACACTGCCGGGAGGAAGTCTTAAATACTCTATCAGATGTCTGAATTTAGCCAGTTTTTAAACGTCTATAGAATCCGAACGGCTACCTTGTTTTTCATTCTGTAAAAGGTCTTTGCAAGATACAGCCTTCCTCTCACCGCAAGCACCCATCATTTTATAAAAGATGTTTCTTAAATTAGTTTGCTAATTAGTTATTTACACCGTGTACGCTCATTAAGAAATCATCAAATTTCAACCCGATGTCTGGGGAATCCACGCCATTGGATTTGAAACAGACCAATGTCAGGCGAATCGCCATTGAGTAGAGAGTACCTGATCACAAGGTCGACACTGTATCTCACGGATGCTGGGTGATACGGCCCCATCATCAAAACGATGCTTAGTTTTTTGAATGGCTAGTACAAGGAATCAAAACAATATTTTTGAAAATTGACAATGCCATTGAATACCAGAGGCCTTTAAAATTGAAAGTTAAAATTGTTGGCAACCAGTGATTATTCATGCGTGACTGAGGGCTGAACCAATTTTGATCATTTTGATCATTTTTTGAAAGTTATCAAACGAAGTGGTTTTAACGCAAAATTTAGCCATATTCTGTTTGAAGGTCAAGGAGGGATATTTTTTAATGATTCCATTATTTCTCAAATCGAAATTCCCAAAAATGGCGTCATAGCCCAAGGTCAACGATAGACCCCCCTAGAAAAACAAGGTCCCTGTGTGTATACGGAGTAAGGTGAACTTGATGGTGCTCCCGAGCCACCGTAGTTCAACATATGGCGTTTCAACCAAAGTTTTGACATGACCTCTGATTTTAAGGTCATACGCCAAGGTCAAATCCCGTTTCGTCCATGATGGAACCATATAAAGAATCAGCATCACTTTGTTTATGGAGCCGTATCAGCCAGCATCCTTCAGATACAGTCTCGGCCTTGTGATCAGATACTCTCTACTCAATGGCGATTCGCCTGACATTAGTTTGTGTCAAATCAAATTGCGTGAATTTCCCAGACATTTGGCTGAAATACGACGATTTCTTAATCAGCTTGCTTGGTGTAATTAACTAATTAATTGACTAATTTAATAAACGTCTGTTATTAAATGTTGGATATTGCCGGTGAGAGGAAGGCTGTACCTTGCAGACACTTTTTACAGTATCAAAAACAAGGCCTCCGTTCAGATTCTATAGACGTTTAAAAATTCTCAAATTTCAGACATCTGATAGTGTATTTAAGACATTCTCCCGGCAGTGTATATTGGTGCAAACCCATGCCAAAATTTGTGCGGCTTTTACTTGCTGTTGAAGTCTAAAGTGGTTCTATGCCCATACTAATGCACATGTTTGTATGTCAGAAACAACACAAATCTACACGCTTACACCTGAGTCGAGGAGAAGGGCTAGGA
>PIVJ01000355.1 GCA_003353955.1 Bacteroidota bacterium
ATCCCATAATAATCATCTAATACTGGAGTAATTACAAAGTTAGGTTGAAATTCTGCTCTTATTGTTACATATTCGTCCGGTATAATTGAGCCTTCTAAAGAATTAGCAGCAGAATCAAAAGTTTGTATTGACAACATGGTCCAATCTTCGGAAGCAATTTCACCAAAATCATTGACAACTAACTCACTTTTATTAATGTAATCCGTATCAATTCCATCTTGTGAAACAACAGCCTTTACAATTGTTTGCAAAGTATAACCTTCCTTTAAAGAATAACGGCTTGTATTTTGATTTAATCCTTGATTTGGTTCTAATACATCATAAAAAATAACATCAGCATCAGGCAAAGAAAGCCATTCCTGCCAATTTATTTTAATTCCTAAAGCAAAACCATATTCAATAAAAGGGGCAACATAAGGAGCATTTGAAGTGATTAATACTTTTTGATTGAATTGGTCCAATTGTGCTAATTTAAAACCTTGCGTATCGTCAATAAATATCTGCTGATTTCCATTTGAATCAATTATAGCATTTGAAACATTAAAGTTATTCTCTTGAATTTTAAAATAATTATTAGTTCCGTCTTTCCATGCTACAATTTGAATAGAAAAGCTTTCAAGTAATGCTCTTAAATCTCTATTTAAACGAAAACCACCCTTTACAGCGTATCCGTCCTGAATCCATCCTTTATAATTAGAAAATCCAATTTCTGAAATATCAGTACCATGATCAAAATTTGAAAAAGAAGTAAATTCCAAAAGGTCCGGAATGTCTGGATTTAAATCATATTTATTGACATCTAATAAAATGGGTGTTCTATCGCTTTGCTCTTGTGTTGTTGTATCATCTTCTAAGATGACAGATAGTAAATAATTGCTTTCTGCCGTTAATGTAGGTTTTGCACCTGATACATCAATTATAAATTCAATGGCTAACTGATTTGAACTAATTAAAGAAGTTGAAACACTTTGTACAATAGAACCGCTTGAACCCTTTGTTATTGCTTCAAAAACAAAATTTGTATCAAAAAAATCAGTTGAATTTGTATATTCGTCCTCATCTTGTGGTAAATAAGAATGACTTATTACAATGTTCTCAGTTCCTGTAAATGTTCCGTCTTCTGAGTTTACAATTGCGTTTACTCTTGTCAATCCTTGTACCAATAAAGAAGGATTTGAAAGCAAAGAAGGCAAAGCAGTATATTGAATACTTTCTAAAGAATATTGCGTACTAAAGCCATTAAAATTTTCACCAAAAAAACCAACCGAGCCGTTTAAATTCTCAAACCTTACAACCTTATTATTATTTTCATCACTTAAATTTTGCTTAAATATACATTCAAAAACGTGTTTAAGTGAATTATTTCCAGCCAAGAAACTTGGAGCAATTCCATTAATTAGATCATCTAATTGATTAGCCGTAAAATACGGTAGAATTGGGAATTGATGCCTAATTCTGTAATTTAAAACGGTTTCGCTTTCAACTGTACCACCAAACCCCCCAAAGTTTGGTCCTCTGAA
>PIVJ01000356.1 GCA_003353955.1 Bacteroidota bacterium
GCCTTGTCTCAGTCCCAGTGTGGCTGATCAACCTCTCAGACCAGCTAACGATCGTCGGCTTGGTAAGCTGTGACCTTACCAACAACCTAATCGTGCACGAACTCATCTTAAAACGAGCAAAGCTCTATTAAAAGGATTATTTTTCTTATACAGTTCGATAAGAATAAAGTCCCTTGTTTTAAGGCAGAATCTTCCGTGTATTACTCACCCGTTCGCCATGGTAAAACACCATTCGACTCGCATGTGTAAAGCTTGCTGCAAGCGTTCATCCTGAGCCAGGATCAAACTCATAGTTTCGAGCTTTTTATTAAAAAGGTTTTATACTTTCCCTCGGGGTTTTAACCTAAGTCTCTTACGGGGATTGAACCCGTGTTGCTGCCGTGAAAGAGCAGTGTCCTATCCACTAGACGAAAGAGACATCAAAAAATTGTAGTAACTGTAGGTGAGGATGGGATTCGAACCCATTACCTCTGAGATATGAGCTCAGGACTGAAACCATAACAGCTTCCTCACCGTGGGCCCTTACACCGGTGAAGAGGGTTGGATACCCACCGAGTTGCAGCAATATGATTCTTTTTACTCAAAAGAAGTACATTTAGGATACAAACTCGAGAACAACAAATATAAGTACTATATACACAATTATTTTTTTTAATAAGTTAAATAGTCGTTATAAGAGGTTCTACTATCAAAATTTTAAATGAACTGGGTCCAAAGATTATAGAGCGAACAAGATCAAGAAAGCTATTATCAAAGCAAAAAGCGCAATAGCTTCTGTCAAAGCGAATCCAAAAATAGCAATTCGGAAAAGTTCATCCTTTATATTTGGGTTCCGTGAAGTACCCAAAACCAAGGCTCCAAAAACAGTCCCAATCCCAACACCAGCTCCTGCAAGACCAATAGTTGCAAGGCCAGCTCCAATAAATTTAGCTGCTTGTACCATAATTTTTATAAAATAGAAAAAAAAACCTCTATCAATACACGCTATAAAAAAAATTTACGGGTAAACCCCAATAAATTTTCGAGAAAAACGGGATTCGAACCCGCGACCCCAGGCGTGACAGGCCCATACTCTTACCACTGAGCTATTTCCTCAAAAAACTATAAACATTATTCTCCCCGGGCCGGATTTGAACCAGCAACCTTTTGGTTAACAGCCAAACGCTCTAACCGTTGAGCTACCAAGGACTGTATTCTCTTATAGTTGAATACAATTTAAAATTTTAGTAGTAATTAGCTCCAACTGTTACCAGTCTTCTACATTTACCCTATTAACGTCAGCTTCTTTGACGAAATTTTTAAAAGAAATTGGGTAAATTTTCTCCCTTATATGCTTTCAGGGATTATATAAAGTTCATGTAGCTACCCGGCATTGCTTCAAAGATAAACAACCGGGACACCAGGGATGAACAATCACCGGTCCTTTCGTACAAAGTGATTCAACCCGCTCTTTTCTAATCCTCCAGGAGATAGGGACCAAACTGTCTCACGACGTTCTAAACCCAACTCACGTAC
>PIVJ01000357.1 GCA_003353955.1 Bacteroidota bacterium
AAGGAAAAATTACCCGTTACTTACATGGAACCTATTTTCTTCCTTTTGATTTAAAGATGGCTGTGGTTGAAGCTATGGATGGGAAATCAGGGCCAACCATCAATAAAGTCTTACAATTTTGCTTTAGTTATGATGCTGAAGGGAAGAAATACGTATTCAATGTTACTAAGATTTCCGGGAGCATAATCCTCATTTTAGCACTTTCGTTATTTGGAGGATTACTTATAAAAAACAGAAAGAATAAAATCCTAAACACCTAATTATAATGACTGATATTACACAAACTGATTTAAACTTTTTTCAAATCAAAAGAGGAATTAAATCCTGGCTCTTTACCCTCGATCATAAAAGAATAGGTTTGATGTATTTATATGCTATTCTTTCCTTCTTTTTTGTGGGAGTTGTACTCGGTCTTTTAATGAGATTAGAACTCATTGCTCCCGGTGAAACCATTATGAAGGCCAAAACCTACAATCAGGTTTTTACACTGCATGGAGTGATTATGATATTCTTATTCATCATCCCCAGTATCCCGGCCATTTTCGGCAATATATTTCTACCACTTATGTTGGGAACAGATGATGTTGCGTTTCCGCGACTAAATTTAATCTCATGGTGGCTTTATGTAATCGGTGCTATTTTCGCATTATTAACTTTAATAGTGGGCGATGGGCCGGCAGATACCGGCTGGACATTTTATGCCCCTTATAGTGTAAGAACCGGAACAAATGTATCGCTTTCGGTGCTCGCTGCATTTATTCTGGGTTTCTCATCCATTTTAACCGGCTTAAATTTTATTGTAACAATACACCGTCTCAGAGCACCCGGAATGGGATGGTTTCAAATGCCGTTGTTTGCATGGTCTCTTTATGCAACAGCCTGGATACAATTGTTGGCAACTCCAATAATAGGAATTACCTTATTAATGATCATTGCAGAACGTGCTTTTGGAATTGGATTATTTGATCCGTCAATTGGTGGTGACCCCATTCTCTATCAGCATCTTTTTTGGATTTACTCGCATCCGGCAGTTTACATTATGGCATTGCCAGCTATGGGAATTATTTCAGAATTAATTCCAACATTTGCCAAGCGGACTATATTTGGATACAAAGCGATTGCATTTTCAAGTATGGCCATTGCCTTTGTTGGTTATTTTGTATGGGGCCATCATATGTTTACATCCGGAATGAGTGGACCGGCACGAGTAATTTTCTCTGTACTTACATTCTTGGTTGCCATTCCAACAGCTATTAAAGTGTTTAATTGGGTAGCTACGTTGTACAAAGGTTCAATTGATGTTCAACCTCCCCTGCTCTATGCACTGGCTTTTATTTTTCAGTTTCTGATAGGCGGGCTGACCGGATTGGTATTGGCAGCATTGGCAGCCGACATTCACGTACACGACACCCATTTTGTGGTAGGCCATTTTCATTATGTGATGTTTGGCGGTACAGGTTTTGCAATGTTTGGGGCGTTGCATTATTGGTTCCCAAAAATATGGGGAA
>PIVJ01000358.1 GCA_003353955.1 Bacteroidota bacterium
TAGCATTAGCAGGTTCCGCAGACCACGCCATCCAGTCCGATACCGCTCAATATGCGCTATTAGCAGATTCCGCAAATTATGCGATATATTCCGATACGGCTCAATATGCGCTATTAGCATTAGCAGGTTCCGCAGACCACGCCATCCAGTCCGATACCGCTCAATATGCGCTATTCGCAGATTCCGCAAACCACGCCATCCAGTCCGATACCGCTCAATATGCGCTATTAGCAGATTCCGCAAATTATGCGATATATTCCGATACGGCTCAATATGCGCTATTCGCAGATTCCGCAAATTATGCGATGTATTCCGATACGGCTCAATACGCGCTATTAGCAGATTCCGCAGTCTTAGCAGATCATGCCATTCATGCTGATACGGCTCAATATGCGCTATTAGCATTAGCAGGTTCCGCAGACCACGCCATCCAGTCCGATACGGCTCAATATGCGCTATTCGCAGATTCCGCAAACCACGCCATTCATGCTGATACGGCTCAATATGCGCTACTGGCAGATTCCGCAGTTTTAGCAGATCACGCCATTCATGCTGATACGGCTCAATATGCGCTATTAGCAGATTCCGTAAACCATGCCATTCATGCTGATACGGCACAATATGCGCTATTCGCAGATTCCGCAGTCTTAGCAGATCACGCAGTCCATGCTGATACCGCTCAATATGCACTATTAGCAGATTCCGCAGTCTTAGCAGATCATGCCATTCATGCTGATACCGCTCAATATGCGCTATTAGGAGATTCCGCAAACCACGCCATCCATGCTGATACGGCTCAATATGCGCTATTAGCATTAGCAGGTTCCGCAGACCACGCCATCCACTCCGATACGGCTCAATATGCGCTATTCGCAGATTCCGCAAACCACGCCATTCATGCTGATACGGCTCAATACGCGCTATTAGCAGATTCCGCAGTCTTAGCAGATCATGCCATCCATGCTGATACGGCTCAATATGCACTATTCGCAGATTCCGCAGTTTTAGCAGATCACGCAGTCCATGCTGATACGGCTCAATACGCGCTATTTGCAGATTCCGTAAATCATGCCATTCATTCTGATACGGCTCAATATGCACTATTCGCAGATTCCGCAGTCTTAGCAGATCATGCCATTCATGCTGATACGGCACAATATGCGCTACTGGCAGATTCCGCAGTCTTAGCAGATCATGCCATCCATGCTGATACGGCACAATATGCGCTACTGGCAGATTCCGCAGTTTTAGCAGATCACGCCATTCATGCTGATACGGCTCAATATGCACTATTCGCAGATTCCGTAAATCACGCCATTCATGCTGATACGGCTCCATATGCACTATTCGCAGATTCCGCAGTTTTAGCAGATCACGCAGTCCATGCTGATACGGCACAATATGCGCTATTCGCAGATTCCGCAGTTTTAGCAGATCACGCAGTCCATGCTGATACGGCTCGAATTATTGCCGATACAGATGGGAATACCAGCATAGAAGTAGAAA
>PIVJ01000359.1 GCA_003353955.1 Bacteroidota bacterium
AACAGGAAGTGACTAAAAAATGAGGTCATCAAGGTCAGGTCATTTAGTGCTGAGTCAGCAGTTTTTGTTGTTGAGGATTTCAGCTGCTGTAGATGGTCTATTGTCAAAAGTTAGTGAGTTCTAGAGATAGGAAGTGACCGGAGGTAGTCTGTTGTAAACAGAAAGTGACTAAAAAATGAGGTCATCAAGGTCAGGTCATTTAGTGCTGAGTCAGCAGTTTTTGTTGTTGAGGATATCAGCTGCTGTAGATGGTCTATTGCCAAAAGTTAGCGAGTCCTAGAGACAGGAAGTGACCGGAGGTAGTCTGTTGTAAACAGGAAGTGACTAAAAAATGAGGTCATCAAGGTCAGGTCATTTAGTGATGCCTCATATGATGTCATAACTCCGAAGCAAATGTAGCCAGGTGATCCAAACTTGATATATGGCATGACCTCTATAAAAAACACATGAAAAAAAATTGAGGTCATGAAGGTCAAGGTCATTTAGTGCTGAGTCAGCAGTTTTTGTTGTTGAGGATTTCAGCTGCTGTAGATGGTCTATTGTCAAAAGTTAGCGAGTCCTAGAGAAAAAACACATGAAAAAAAATTGAGGTCATGAAGTTCAAGGTCATTTAGTGCTGAGTCAGCAGTTTTTGTTGTTGAGTCATAATCCCAATACTATTAAAGACGGGCTGTCTGTCCGTCCGTCCGTCACACTTCCTCATATGGTGTCATAACTCCAAAGCAAGTGTAGCCAGGTGATCCAAACTTGATATATGGCATGACCTCTATGAAAGACACATGAAAAAAATTAGGTCATCAAGGTCAAGGTCATTTAGTGATGAGTCGGCAGTCTTTGTTGTTGAGGATTTCAGCTGCTATAGACGGTCTATTGTCAAAAGTTAGTGAGTAGTAGAGATAAGAAGTGACTGGAGGTAGTCTGTTGTAAACAGGAAGTGATGTCATAATGACCGGAAGTGATGTCATAATGACCAGAAGTGATGTCATAATGACCGGAAGTGACTCCAGCAGACCGGAAGTGATGTCATAATGACCGGAAGTGATGTCATAATGACCGGAAGTGATGTCATAATGACCGGAAGTGACTCCTGCAGACCGGAAGTGATGTCATAATGACCGGAAATGATGTCATAATGACCGGAAGTGATGTCATAATGACCGGAAGTAACTCCAGCAGACCAGAAGTGATGTCCTGATGAATGGAAGTGACTCCAGTAGACAGGAAGTGATCCAATACTGGCTGGAAATGATGTCATAATGACCGGAACTGATCATAATGACTGGAAGTGACTCCAGCAGACCGGAAGTATAATGACCGGAAGTGATGTCATGATGACCGGAAGTGGTGTCATAATGACCAGAAGTAACTCCAGCAGACCGGAAGTGATGTCCTAATGACCGGAAGTGACTCCAGTAGACAGGAAGTGATCTCATACTGGCTGAGAATGATGTTATAATGACCGGAATTGATATCATAATGACAGGAAGTGACTCCGGCAGAGCGGAA
>PIVJ01000115.1 GCA_003353955.1 Bacteroidota bacterium
TGCATCTAAGATACTGAACCCCAGGCTATAAAGTATATTTATATATTGTATGTTATTGACATTCTATTGTTTATAACTATGGGTCTGTAGTTGATCTCAACCCTTGATTCGCATTATAATCTGGATTATATGTACTTCCCGATTTCGCAATCGCAAACGCTTATTTGATAAGTTTGTTCGTAACTGCAATAAGAGCAAGCTTTTTTGATTTACCCTTATTTGTAATTCTGTCGTAAAAATTTCTGCACTGTATATTATTCTTACATGCAGTAAAACTGCACATGAATAAATAGTTTCTTACAAGCGGGTTTCCCTTTTTTGTTATTCTCTTACCGACCCTTAATACTACTTCCTGATGAAATTTCTGTTGGAGAAGGAAAAAAACCATTAGTGCAAACAACAAGAATCATTGCAGTTTTCTTGCCAATTCCGGCTATAGAAGATATGTTTGCATATCGGATAAGTTTGTTTGTTAATATATCAATTTGTAACTATGATTTATCTTATATTTACTGACCCTAAAATTGAGCACTTATGAATACTCCTATAAAGAAGGTTGGGATACTCCAGCGAATGTTAAGTTGGACGGAAAGAGTTGGAAATGCCTTGCCCCATCCTGCAACACTTTTCGCTTTATTTGCGTTAGCAACATTGGTGCTATCTGCCCTGGGGGCAGCCTTGGGTTGGGAAGTTCTTCATCCCGGAACCAAAGAAATAGTCAGGCCGATTAATTTATTGTCTCATGATGGAATTCATCGAATTCTTCTGGAGATGGTTGATAATTTTACAGGTTTTGCTCCACTCGGAATAGTGTTGGTCGCTATGCTTGGTATCGGAATCGCCGAACAAAGCGGGCTCATAAACGCTGTAATCCGGTTATTGGTTTTGAATTCTCCCAAACGATTACTGACGTTCGTGGTTGTATTGTCCGGTATATTATCAAACGTTGCATCTGATGTAGGATATGTATTACTTATACCACTCGCCGGTGTAATTTTTATGGCGGTGGGAAGACACCCTATTGTTGGAATGGCCGCGGCATTTGCAGGAGTATCCGGTGGATTTAGTGCGAATTTAGTGTTGGGCACTGTTGATCCATTATTGGCAGGACTATCAACCGAAGCTGCACAAATCCTTGATCCTGAATATATCGTTAACCCTACTGCCAATTACTATTTTATGGTGGCATCAACTTTTGTTATTGCGATCACCGGAACCTTTATTACTGAGAAGCTTATTGAACCCAGAATGGGTACTTATAAGGGCCTGACAAGTCAAAAAGAAAGTTCTTTTGATAAACTCTCTAAAAAAGAGAAAAAGGGATTATTGATCGCTTTTCTAACTTTCATTGGTATTTTGATTATCACCCTTATCGGGATTATTCCTGAGGATGGTTTCTTTAGAGGAAGTGAAGGAGGACTCTTGAATTCTCCGCTAATCCGGGGAGTTGTGGCGATGTTATTTATCGTAGCCGGTTCAATGGGAATCGTATATGGCTTTGTTACCGGATCTTTTAAAAACGACTCGGATATCATGAATGGCATGGCGAGCTCAATGAAAACATTATCAACTTATCTTGTGCTTGTATTTTTTGCTGCACAATTTGTTGCCTATTTTAAGTGGAGTAAGCTCGGAATTATTTTGGCAGTTAATGGAGCAGACCTGCTTATGTCGGCCGATATCGGACTTATTCCACTGATGATACTTTTTATTCTGCTTGCTGCAACCATTAATATGTTGATGGGAAGTGCATCAGCAAAATGGGCTATTCTGGCACCGGTATTTATTCCCATGTTTATGATTATGGGATATTCTCCCGAATTATCACAAGTAGTTTATCGTATTGGCGATAGTGTGACCAATGTAATTTCTCCGATGATGAGTTTCTTTGCATTAATCATTGCTTTTGTACAGAAATATGATCCAAAAGCAGGTATTGGTACGATTATAGCAACCATGGTTCCTTACTCAATGGCATTCCTGATTTTATGGGTTCTACTTTTGATAGTCTGGCTTCTTTTAGGATTACCGTTAGGACCTGATGCAGGAATTCATTATATACTGCAAAAATAAATGTATTTATCTTCTTAAAGAATATTTGTTACCTAATTAGTTGCGTAGATATTCGAAGCATTGATACATCTTTTTCAGGAAGAATTTATGACAATTCTTTCTTAAATGATCTTCCACCCTCTTGTGATCCTTGTGGTGAAAATGGAGAATTTCATTCTTTCGTATTTGATGGTCCAACTTTTTTGGAAAAGATGAATCTAAAAACAGGTAAGAAAGTTATACGCGAAAAATGCTTTTGCTGCATGAATATTCTAGAATTATTATGATATTCTAAGATATCCTACATATAATAATAAGAGATTATCATGATCTGTTTGAAAAATCTTCATATATTAAATTTTATTGTACCTCCTAAACATAACATTACTAAGGTTCTAGACCAGTCATCCGGTTTTGCATCCTTTTTCAATTAAAAAACATTGAATAAATCAACAAATTGTCTGTATCCTTGCACCCCGCTTAAGCGAAACAGTTCATTATAAAATTGCAAAACAAACCTAACCAGGAAGTTAATTACAGATGATAAATAGTTTCTTTTTTTAACAAAATAAATAGAATTAAAACTTGCAGAATAGAAAAAAAAGTATCACTTTTGCATCCGCATTTAGCGAAACGTTCTTTATAGAATCGCAAAACATTTAATTCCAACTCATTACGGCGTTTTACCGATTGATTCTTTCTGATTATCTTTTTTTTTAAAAAAAATAACCAAAAAGTTTGTGAATTAAAAAAAAGGAATTACTTTTGCAGCCGCTTTCGACTTAATTTTGTCAAAAGAGATAAAGAGGAAAGAGAAAGTTCTTTGAAAATATTGAAGCAACAAGCCTAAAAATAGTAGCAAATATCCCATAAAGTGAATTCTTTAAGGAATAATAAATCTGAGACATTTAAGATCAATTTTTTACAACGAAGAGTTTGATCCTGGCTCAGGATGAACGCTAGCGGCAGGCCTAATACATGCAAGTCGAACGGTAAGTCCCTGCTTGCAGGGAACACGAGTGGCGCACGGGTGCGTAACGCGTATGCAACCTACCTTTAACTGGAGAATAGCCCCGAGAAATCGGGATTAATACTTCATAACAATATGAAATGGCATCATTTTTTATTTAAAGCTCCGGCGGTTAAAGATGGGCATGCGTGACATTAGATAGTTGGTGAGGTAACGGCTCACCAAGTCAGCGATGTCTAGGGGTTCTGAGAGGATTTTCCCCCACACTGGTACTGAGACACGGACCAGACTCCTACGGGAGGCAGCAGTAAGGAATATTGGGCAATGGACGAAAGTCTGACCCAGCCATGCCGCGTGC
The DNA here is from genome assembly GCA_003353955.1 of Bacteroidota bacterium. Lineage (GTDB taxonomy): Bacteria > Bacteroidota > Bacteroidia > Bacteroidales. The sequence continues at coordinate 3,381 of PIVJ01000115.1, forward strand.
AGGATGACAGCCCTATGGGTTGTAAACTGCTTTTATATGAGAAGAAACCTCCCGACGTGTCGGGGGCTGACGGTATCATAAGAATAAGGACCGGCTAACTCCGTGCCAGCAGCCGCGGTAATACGGAGGGTCCAAGCGTTATCCGGATTTATTGGGTTTAAAGGGTGCGCAGGCGGAATAATAAGTCAGTGGTGAAATCTCTCGGCTCAACCGAGAAACTGCCATTGATACTGTTATTCTTGAGTATAGTTGTAGTGGGCGGAATATAGCATGTAGCGGTGAAATGCTTAGATATGCTATAGAACACCGATCGCGAAGGCAGCTCACTAAACTATAACTGACGCTCAGGCACGAAAGCGTGGGGAGCAAACAGGATTAGATACCCTGGTAGTCCACGCCGTAAACGATGATTACTCGATGTTGGCAATACACAGTCAGCGTCCAAGCGAAAGCGTTAAGTAATCCACCTGGGGAGTACGATCGCAAGATTGAAACTCAAAGGAATTGACGGGGGCCCGCACAAGCGGAGGAGCATGTGGTTTAATTCGATGATACGCGAGGAACCTTACCTGGGCTTAAATGTAGAATGACAACTCCGGAAACGGAGCTTTTCTTCGGAACAATCTACAAGGTGCTGCATGGTTGTCGTCAGCTCGTGCCGTGAGGTGTCGGGTTAAGTCCCATAACGAGCGCAACCCCTATCTTTAGTTGCCATCAGGTAATGCTGGGGACTCTAAAGAAACTGCCTACGCAAGTAGTGAGGAAGGTGGGGATGACGTCAAATCAGCACGGCCCTTACGTCCAGGGCTACACACGTGCTACAATGGCCGATACAGAGGGCCGCTACCTGGTGACAGGATGCAAATCTCGAAAATCGGTCTCAGTTCGGATCGAAGTCTGCAACTCGACTTCGTGAAGTTGGATTCGCTAGTAATCGCGCATCAGCCATGGCGCGGTGAATACGTTCCCGGGCCTTGTACACACCGCCCGTCAAGCCATGGGAGCTGGGAGTACCTGAAGTTCGTCACCGCAAGGAGCGACCTAGGGTAAAACTGGTGACTGGGGCTAAGTCGTAACAAGGTAGCCGTACCGGAAGGTGTGGCTGGAATACCTCCTTTCTAGAGAGGTTTATTATTATCCGCCAATTGGCGGATCGATATTTGCTACTTAGGTTTGCTTCATTATTAAATTATAATCCCAAGCGAGCAGGAAAGCTGCTTCTTCCTTCTAAGCTAAGGAAGTAGAATTTACATTTATATGTAAACTATACAGTCCCGTAGCTCAGTTGGTTAGAGCACTACACTGATAATGTAGGGGTCCGCAGTTCAAATCTGCGCGGGACTACATCTAAATCGTTAGGGGGATTAGCTCAGCTGGCTAGAGCGCTTGCCTTGCACGCAAGAGGTCATCGGTTCGACTCCGATATTCTCCACAAATTCCATTTTTTAGGGATCAAGTTCTTTGACATATTGAAAGAAAATACAACAGAGCGTGATGTAAATTTACATCACATTTTTTATTATTTATAATAGATTAGTAAGAAAGTAAGTAAGAGCGTACGGCGGATGCCTTGGCTCTCAGAGGCGAAGAAGGACGTGATAAGCTGCGATAAGCTTCGGGTAGGTGCAAATAACCTTTTATCCGGAGATTTCCGAATGGGGAAACCCGGTGTGTTGAAGACACATCATCCTTTATTAAGGAAGCTAACCCGGTGAACTGAAACATCTAAGTAACCGGAGGAAGAGAAAACAATAGTGATTCCCTAAGTAGTGGCGAGCGAACAGGGATTAGCCCAAACCAATGTTGTTACGGCAATATTGGGGTTGTAGGACTACAACGTGGACTTTAGATTTGTAATAGAACACTTCTGGAAAGTTGGACCATAGAAGGTGAAAGTCCTGTAAATGAAACAAATTTAATACCTAGTAGTATCCTGAGTAGCGCGGGACCGGAGAAATCCTGTGTGAATCTGCCAGCACCATCTGGTAAGGCTAAATACTCCTGAGAGACCGATAGTGAACAAGTACCGTGAGGGAAAGGTGAAAAGTACTTCGAACAGAAGAGTGAAATAGAACCTGAAACCGTGCGCTTACAAGCGGTCGGAGGCGACCATCCAAGCTTGCTTGGGTGTTAGTTGACGGCGTGCCTTTTGCATAATGAGCCTACGAGTTACTCCTCTCTAGCAAAGTTAATCTTGAAAACGAGAGTAGCTGAAGCGAAAGCAAGTCTGAATAGGGCGTATAGTTAGAGGGGGTAGACGCGAAACTTGGTGATCTACCCATGGTCAGGTTGAAGGTCCGGTAACACGGACTGGAGGACCGAACCAGTACACGTTGAAAAGTGTTTGGATGAACTGTGGGTAGGGGTGAAAGGCTAATCAAACCAAGAGATAGCTCGTACTCCCCGAAATGCTTTTAGGAGCAGCCTTGGAGTAGAGTGTCATAGAGGTAGAGCTACTGATTGGACTAGGGGGCTTCACCGCCTACCAAATCCAGACAAACTCCGAATGCTATGACATATATCCAGGAGTGAGGGCATGGGTGCTAAGGTCCATGCCCGAGAGGGAAAGAACCCAGACCATCAGCTAAGGTCCCTAAATATATACTAAGTTGTTCTAACGAGGTCCAATTGCATTGACAGCTAGGATGTTGGCTTGGAAGCAGCCATTCATTTAA
>PIVJ01000360.1 GCA_003353955.1 Bacteroidota bacterium
CACCTACCCTGACGCGTTAGGCTACGCCTAACTTACATCTACCTCGTTCCACTCGGTAGATAGCCACCACGCTACCGCTTCGCGTTGCCCCGCGTGGTTGCTTTGCGGGGGCTAGCCCCCTGATATTCAAGAGTAAAAAGGTCTAAAGGTGTTGTTGTTAGGTATATATATTTTTGGGGCTTTGTAGTACCCATCTGTAAGATATATATTAACTATTGCGTTGTATACAAAAGACAAGACGCCTCCTATACTTACACCATAGAACAAAGACACTAAATCTCTTGGAAAAACAGGTATATAGCTTCTTATCCAATCTAGAGTAGTTTTTCTGTTTTCTCTAGGCACCCCCATAGGATAGGCTCTAAAAGGTACTATACCCTCTGCTCTTAAGGTCTTATTACATTCTAGCGTTGCTAGTGCTCCTACTCCTGATAACGCTATTGTCTTAACTGCTTGCCCTCCTACTTGTAGTAATGCTATTAAAGGGTTTCCGTTTAGCTGACCTCCTCCTTTCACTATTAAAGAGCCTATAGTAATAAGAGAGATGCCCGATACTACTATGTCCTCTGTATTATCTCTGGCACTTATACAATACTCCTTTGCTGTGTTTAGCTTGTCTTTAAATGGCTTTATAAGGGCTTTACTTACTTCTGTAGGTATGTTATTGACTTTATTACTTACTTTCCCTATCGTGTTGGATATATAGCTTCTTATACCCCATCCTGTAGCTTCTTTCTCACTCTCTGCCTCACTCTCTACCTCGCTTACTGCTGTTATTACAGGTGTTATTACCTCCTCATCTACTGAGGATGGTACCCTATTAAAATTAGCCATAGTACTAAATATAACCTCGCTAAACCTTCTCACAAAGCCCCTCTGTTGCACTACGCTAACGCTACTTGATGTTGTACTATCATCTCTTGTTCCTAGGCTTCCTAGACTTTGAGCCCTTCTGTTAGGAGCTACAGGCAATGGAGGTAATGGTGGTTCTACAATAGGTATAAAAGGAGAGGTATTAACTATGTTGGGGTCTTGTTGCTGTACTGCTATAGGCTCTGCCTCCTCATTACTACTTTCTCTCAGCACATCATCATTTAAAGCCTCCTCGTCTCCTAAATCACTACCGGCAATATAGGGTACTATTGTTTCCTCTAATGGAGGTTCTGCAATTGGCATGTAAGGGCTGGCATTAACTATGTTGGGGTCTATTGGATTGTCTCTATCCTCAAAGTACTTCTCATCGCTGTATACCTCACTCTCTGTTTCTGGGTCTCTTTCTGTTTCTGGGTCTCTTTCTTTCTCTGGGTCTCTTTCTTTCTCTGGGTCTCTTTCTTTCTCTGGGTCTCTTTCTTTCTCTGGGTCTCTTTCTTTCTCTTTTCGAACTCTTTTCCTTATTTCCCTTATTTCTTTTTTAGTTAATACACTTCCTATCTTTTCTTTTTTTATTGCCATTTTTTGAAAGGCTTCGTTTATCCTTTTTTTTCGTAATACATTTTCT
>PIVJ01000361.1 GCA_003353955.1 Bacteroidota bacterium
TCCTACTATTAAAAAAATTAAAAAGGTTTTTTTTCTATATAACTCCATCTTTTTTGCATTCAATTAGATTACAATATTAAGGCTTTTTTATTAAAAATAGAATCTTGCTAGTATATCTGATTACTTCAGTACAAGTATTATATACACGATGAAGTACCTTTTTCTTACCTTTGAAACTTGCTAACTGCAAATATTATAGCTTTAAAGTGTGTTTATGGGTTTTCCTTTGCGTTCGGCTCTCATCTTAATGCCTCTTACTAATGCTACAATGCATCCTAATAATTCTGCTAGTGATGCTAATACTACTAATGCTCCTACCATTTCTTCAAGTGAGGAGGAGGACAAACAATAGTAGGAGTAGCAAAAAGAGGAGCCATACCTGTAGGCGGGGTTTACTATTTCATTAAATTCTGAGGTTAGTGGACTTCCTACTGCTAGTAATACGCTTGTTAATACTGTTTCTAATGCTGCTACTAACATTTGGTATTCTAATTCTCTTTCTAATTCTGATTCTGATACTAATTCTAATTCTGATTCTAGAATTAATACTTTTGTTAATGGGCACACTAATAGTCCTTTTAATAGTCCTTTTAATGCTTGTAGTGCCAATACTACTAGTATCTTTCCTGTTTTTTCTAGGTTTTGTATTGCTATCACTCCCATCCTACCTTCTGTTTTTATTAGGAAGTAAGGGTTTTTTAGTACTCCTTTTAATATTCTTTCTACTCCTTCTTCTACTAATGCTGCTACTATTACTGCTGCTATTATCATAGTAATTTTCATAGCAATATCAGGAGGTTGATAGTTTTCCTCTTCCTTCTCTAAGGAATTTGCTTGTTCTTCCATTTTTACGAATCCTCTAAATACTCCTAGCATTACGAGTTCTCTAAATACTCTTGCCTCTTCCACCATTCCTCTAAATACTCCTAGCATTACTCCTATTCTTGACATTTTTACTGATTCTGCTACTGCTATTCCTGCCCATAGTCCTCCTAATGTTATTCCTCCGAATAATAACATTGCTAATTCTTCTCTTCCCGATAATAACCCTACTAAACTTATTTCTACGGATATTAGTACTCCTGTTAATACTCCTGTTAATACTCCTACTGCTAATCCTATTAATACTCCTCCTAACGCTTGTCCTACTACTCCGAAGGGGTGTTCTACTACTCTGATGAAGGGGTGTTCTACTACTCTGAAGGTTCTTGTTCTTAATACTCCCTTTACTACTGGTTTTACTAATGATGTTAGTGTTTCTTTTACTGTTACTGTTACTGTTACTACTACTGCTATGAATACAATTACTTTTCCTATAAATACCGCTTTATCTCTTACTGATTTATAATTATCATTTGTAGCAGTAGTTGCACTAGCACTAGCAGTAGCAAAAAATGTTCCTGCTATTAAAAAGATTAAAAATAGCTTTTTGGGATATATCTTCATTTTTTAAAGTATTCTATTAGGCTACAATATTAAGCGTTAAACGCTTTA
>PIVJ01000362.1 GCA_003353955.1 Bacteroidota bacterium
TTTGACTTGATCAGCCTACAATTATTTGCTATACTCCGCAACATACTTAAAAAAAGGAGGTTGCTTATGTTGCCGGAATGTAGAGCGGATGAATATTTATTTTCAATCCCAAAGTACAATGTAAAAAGCGAAGATGTGGTCGGATTTATGAACGAACTCAAGGGATTCCATGAAATATTTAATGATTGTTTTCACAGGAGTGAATCCCGCGAACACTTTTTAAAGTATATGATCGGACAATTTAGCGAACTGGAAAGAAAATCTATTGAGCCAATAGCCTTAAACGTTGAAGACGGAAAAGTTAGGGCTATGCAGCGGTTTATAAGCGATGCCGAATGGGATGATGAAAAAATTTTATATAAGTATCGTAATCTTGTCAATGAGGACATGGGAAGCAGTGATGGCGTTCTAATTTTTGACGAATCAGGATTCCAAAAAAAGGGCAATGATTCTGTGGGTGTAGCCAGGCAATATTGCGGAAGCATAGGTAAAGTCGACAACTGCCAGGTTGGTGTGTTTGCGGGCTATGCATCCCCAAAGGGATATTCTCTTGTTGATAAGCGAATCTTTATGCCGGAAAAATGGTTTACAGATGAATATGAAAATAAACGTGAAAAATGCAGGGTGCCTGAATCGCTTGCTTTTAAAACAAAGCCACAACTTGCGGTTGAAATGCTCAAGGGTATAGTAGAAGAGAACATTCTCCCTTTCAAATATGTATTAGCTGATTCTTTATATGGTACCAGTCCGGAGTTTGTGGAAGCAGTGGAGGAATGTACTGGTATTACATACTTCGTATCAATTGCATCAGATACCCAATGCTGGTTGAAAATGCCAGTTTTAGTAGAAAAAGAATACAAACATAAAGGGGAAAACCGAACAAAAACGATACTGGAAAAAACCGAGAAGAAGCCAATCGAAATTCGCGATTTGGCAAAAAGCATTAATGATTATTTTTGGTACAAACGTAAAGTATCTGAGGGGACAAAGGGGCCAATCGAATATGAATTTACCAAAAGACAGGTGATTCTGGCGAACAATGGCTTGCCGGATAAAAACGTTTGGCTCGTGATTAAGCGAACTGCTGGACCCGATCCTGAGTACTCCTATTATATTAGCAATGCTCCAGTCAGCACTCGGCTATCAACATTTGTATGGCTGAGCGGACTTCGATGGGCGATTGAGCAGTGTTTTGAAGAAACCAAGAGTGAGCTTGGGATGGATCATTACGAAGTTCGAAAATATGGAGGCTGGAACCATCATATTCTGACTTGCATGATGGCCCACTTTTTTCTTTGGCACATAAAAATAAGATTGGGAAAAAAAAGCACCGTCTATTACGCTATCGCAGCTTAGAATCTTATTGGAAGTTGTAATACCTTTAAGGCGATATGATATAGTGTCTGCAATTGAGCTGGTCGGGTGGATTCAAGATAAAAATCATCGTGCGTATCTTTCGCATAGAAAAAAGCGATTATTGAAAGCTAAAGT
>PIVJ01000363.1 GCA_003353955.1 Bacteroidota bacterium
AATATGGTGTCTTCCCATTAAAAGGAAAATTATTAAATGTGAAAGAAGCATCAAGCACAAAAATCTTAGGAAATGCTGAAATATCAAACTTAAAGAAAATCTTAGGATTAAAACAAGGTTATAAATATACAAACTTGTCAGAAGCACGATATGGTGGTGTTGTTATCTTAACAGATCAGGATGTTGATGGTTCTCATATTAAAGGTTTAGTTATGAATATGTTTCATACATTTTGGCCTGAATTATTAGATTTAGGATTTGTAAAATCATTAATTACACCTATTGTCAAAGCATTCAAAGGTAAAGAAGTTGTATCATTCTATACATTAACAGATTACGAAAACTGGAAGAAAACTCATACAACTGGATGGAAAAATAAATATTACAAGGGATTAGGAACTTCCAATGCGAAAGAAGCAAAGGAAGCATTAGAAAATATCTTAGAAAAATTAATCACATATACAGATAACGGGAATACAGATGCTGCTATTAACTTAGGTTTCAGTAAATCACAAGCAGACGCAAGAAAAGTATGGTTATCAAAATATGATAGAGAAAGTATTTTAAATCAAAAACAAAAACAAGTTCCAATTGAAGACTTTATTAATAAAGATTTAATTCACTTCTCAAACTATGATAATTATCGTTCTATCCCAAGTATTATTGATGGATTAAAACCAACTCAACGAAAAATCTTATTTTCAGGATTTAAATATTTAACAAAATCAGAAATTAAAGTAGCACAATTCTCTGGTTTAGTCAGTCAAAAAACAGATTATCATCACGGTGAAGCATCTATTGTATCAACTGTTATTGGTATGGCACAAAACTTCGTAGGAGCAAACAATTGTAATTTATATATGCCTAATGGTCAATTTGGAACACGAATGATGGGAGGTAAAGATGCTTCCAGTGAAAGGTATATTTTTACAAATGTAGCACCAATCACCAGAAAGATTTTCAGTTTAGAAGATGATAATTTATTAAAATATAAAGATAGTGATGGTTTATCAATTGAACCAGAATATTATGTTCCTTCTATTCCAATGATTTTAGTTAATGGAGCAACTGGTATTGGAACTGGATTTTCAACTAATGTATTACCACATAAAATTGAAGATATTGTTAAAGCAATTCAAGATAAATTAGATGGTAAGAAAGCAAAAACTTTAAAACCTTGGGTTCGTTCTTTCAGTGGAGATATAACTGATGTATCAGCAAAGAAATATCTATCAAAAGGTAAATATACTATTGACGAAGAATCAAAAACAATTACAATTACTGAATTACCAATTGGAACTTGGACAGAAAACTACAAACAATTCATTGAGAGTTTAATTATAGATAGAAGTGCAAGCGATAAAGAGAAGAAACTTCAAATACTTCAAAATTATTATAATCAATCAACAGAATCAGTAGCTAAATTCGTCTTAGAATTAATCCCAGCAAGTTTTAATAAATTAGTAAAGAAAGGACCAGCAGCAATTGA
>PIVJ01000364.1 GCA_003353955.1 Bacteroidota bacterium
AGAAAAAGAAATAGTTATGGATAAGAATTTAAAATCAGTGGTTGCTGAATTAAAAAAAGCATCACGTATGCACGCTGCTCAAGCTAAGAAAATTGAAGGGCATATTAAAGCTATGCAAAGAATGAGTAAGAAAAAGTAATGGGACATCACGATAAAAAAGTTTACGACTATAAAAAATTAACTAATAATTTTCCGCAGTTTAATCAAGTTACAGATACTGTTGTTAGTGGTTCTAGTATGTACCAAGACCTAGCAAAAAGAAAAAGCCTTAGCGCTGGACGTAATGCTAGTCTAAGTTTAAACAACTTAAATATAGGAAACGTTAGTCGTTCGGACTCAGCAAGAAAAGCCGATCCAATAACCACAAAGAATACAAACACTGGTGAATATACAACTTATCAGCTTTATGATAAAGATAAATTAAAAAAAGCTGCATCTCCACTAGATAAAAAATCTAAAGTAAAAGGTGGTGGAACTAAAAAGGTTTGTCTACCTGCTTCAAAGGTAAGATCAATGAGTAAAGCTGAAAGAGATAAAGTTGTTAGAGCTAAAAGATCTGCAGCTGCTAAAGGAGATTATAAACGCTCTAGTAAATCAAACGTAAAAGGTGCTCGTAAGAAAGGAGCGACACTACGTGATTGGTTTGAAAAAGAAAATTGGATTAACGTTGCAACAGGAGAACCATGCGGAAAATAATAGATAAGTTACAAACTACTTGGAATAGTTTACTGTACAAGCTTATGTTTAAAAAATATAAATAAGGAACAAAAATAAATAGGCGTACCATACCTAATAGTTCCTGTAACCAAGAAAGGGGACCGCATCAGCGATCCCCTTTTTTAGTAAAAATATGCCAGTAAAACTAATAACTGGCGTTTTTATTATTGGTTATTATAATAACTAATAGTCATAACTTTTAGCCTTTATCCATCACAACTCAAACAGTCTGGGTCCATAGCACTTGCTGCTATATCACCTCTTAGTACTGATTCAGTACGCATATAGTATAAGGTCTTAACACCTTTCTTCCACGCGTCCATATGTACTTGATTAATCCACTTAGGTGTTGCCTCAGAAGGAAACGCTAAGTTAAGCGATACAGATTGATCAACATATTGTTGCCGTATGCCAGCTTGATTAACCAGCTCTAATTGGTTTATTTCTTTAAAGGTTTTAAATACATCTTTAACTGCATCAAAGCCGTTTAAATCGAGCGATTCTTGCTCTGAAACGCGTACAAGCTTCTTATTCACATATCCCCAATCATCTAGCTCGGCTATATCTTGAATGCTTCCGCCGTCAGCCATAATCTTATCCCACGTTTCTTGCGTGTTAATACCAACTTTGCGAAGTACTTTTGTTAGCTCTTTGTTTTTCCTAATGAACGTACCCTTCGCACTTTGTTCAGTGAAAACATTAGCGGCCCAAGGCTCAATACCAGGACTAACATTACCGGCAAGCTTACTATTAGACACAGTAGGAGC
>PIVJ01000365.1 GCA_003353955.1 Bacteroidota bacterium
GGCTTTTATTTGGGTAGTATCGGTGGCCCTGCTGCAATTCTGGCTCAGGATAACATCACTAAAGTTGAGTTGCTGGAATATCCTGAACTCGGAATGGAAGCCATTTATCGCATAGAAGTAAAGAATTTTCCTGCATTCATTTTAGTGGATGATAAAGGAAATGATTTTTTTAGTATGTGAGCTAATAGAGTATTCATTTTAATTAATGGGTGATTAGATAGCTGTTATTAACAAGTAAAAAAAGAAACCTATGATAAAGAATCAAATTTTATTAACTATTATATCTATAATGTTTTTAGTCATTTCTTGTGACAAGAGTTCTATTAATTATCCAATTACTTATACAAGCCATTCAATTACAGGAGTTAGTATTAATATTTTTACGAAAAGTGGAGAAATAGTCACTCCTTCAATAAAAAACGAATTAATTAAAAAATATGAAAATTATTTAACTGATTTAGATATTATGGAGATTGAAGGAAAGTTAATAGTAACTTATTTATCTTCTGGCACTATAGAATTAGTTAAGTTTTATTCCGGAGATTCTGAAATCAGAACAGTACATGAAATAGCGGGATTGACATACTGGGAGAAAACTGAAACAGATCAAATATCAAGTTCGTTAGATTTTAACAATAAACATTTAAGTTATCACCCATTATTTTTTGAGGAATCTTTTATTTCTGGGGCAACAGGATTTATACAAGTGACAAAATTAAAGGAATGCTACTATGCAAAGAAGATCGATAATAAGATATTAATCCCAATGCTAGATTATTTTCACAAGACCAATTATGGTTATTCTTCTGCTAGTATTAATAATGCATTTAATACAGAATCGTTTTCTAATTTAGGAGTTAATGATACTTTAATTGTACAAGAGTACTATATAGAAATGAAATAATAATCAACTTGGTAACATACGTTCATAAATAATTGCTGATACAGTATATTATCCAATACTTGTAGCATGCTTGAAGTTCAATGTACGTTGATAGGAAAGCACTCCACAGTAGGCAATATTCATCACATCAATCGTGGGTACACTCAGCTAAAGCTGATCAAAACTAAAGAAACTACGTTTAGATCCACATTAACTCTTCATCCATTTCTTTTTCTTATCAACCCCTTTCCAACTATTTTTAATTTACTTTTGCTAGGAAGTAAAACGAAGTATAATGTTCAGGATAGAAAACGACACACTGGGTTCGGTGAAAGTTCCTAAGGATAAATACTGGGGAGCCCAAACCCAACGATCAAAAGAGAATTTCAAGATTGGTGCGCAGCTCATGCCCAAAGAAATCATTAAAGCTTTTGCATACTTAAAAAAGGCTGCAGCAATTACCAATACAGAATTAGGTGTTATTCCTAAAGAAAAAACTCATTTAATCGGACAAGTTTGTGACGAAATTTTGAAGGCCAAGTTGGACGATCATTTTCCTTTGGTTGTTTGGCAAACCGGATCGGGAACCCAAACTAACATG
>PIVJ01000366.1 GCA_003353955.1 Bacteroidota bacterium
TTATTAAAAATGAGTTATAATGACATTAATGTGGTATGATCTCAAAAGCCGAAGCCAAGGCATGGCAAAATATAGTAACAAGAATGAAATTTTGTACAGGGTGTCCCAAAGAATAAATAAAAAATAAGTATTTATGAATTAGTAAACTAAACCCAAGGCGGTGCTCCTTTTGTCCTCGTCTTTTGAAAATGGAGATTGGTGTACTTTCAAGCTATTTTGTATTGGGTTGTAACATGGTGTCCCAAATAAAACACACAGGTAATCAACTGATAACCAAGTGATAAGTAAACGGTATGTTAATGGAGGGGAACTTGATTTACCAAATCGGCTCTGGCACCACCGATCGGAACTGACTGTTGATACATTTGGTTTAACAATTTCAGCTTTGTGTCAGAAATGTCCATCCACATAATAAGGCATCAAAACCGATAACATAGTAGGAAATAACAAACAGGGTGTGAGCATGGTGTCCCAGAAAAAATACAATTGAAAGAGTCGTCACAACACTCTCTTTTAACGTTAAAGGAGTTACGGGTAAGCAGCGTATATATATTGAAGCCGAATAGACATGTAACAATACCAATTGTTCATTTGCAAAGCTCTGGCATTCGGCAACACGGAGCAAGTCATCGGTTATTTTGTCTTGAAACTATTGCTCTTGCTGACAATTGCCTCCACAGGAAAAAAGGGCAGTGCACTTGAGACTTGTTGTGTAGTACTTGCAGAGACACCTGCATCATATGCCGTTCTTTTGCCTCTTCCGGAGAAGGCCGACACAGTGTGACACCCTGAGAATACATGGAAGTATAGCAAAGTTAAGGTTGACGGGAAAGGAATGATCTCGACATAATGAAGAAGAAGTGCTCCTTGCAACACCATGCTATATGACAAAGACGAAATCTCGCCTTGCAATCACGAGGTGACAGATACTAGAATGTTGCTGATGCTGTGAAGAAAGGTCATGGTCGCATCATGATACGAACAGTAGATACGGATATTGTCCCCCTAGCAGTGGCAGATGTACACAAGATGGATCCCTAGGGATTGTGGATTGCATTTAGTTGTGGAAAGCATTTAAAATACTTCCCAATTTACAAAATGCAAGGTTAGGTCTGCAGAAATCCAACGCACTGCATTACTTCCATGCATTCCCAAGGTGTGACACGGTGTCGGCCTTCTCCGGATGAGACAAAATAATGGCACATGATACATGGACTGCCTTTACTGAAGTGACCATCGTCTTTGGCAATCTCTCCGAGAAACTGCAGACAATCCAAAATGAAGAATTCATGGTTTTAGAACGATAAAAATACCATCCTGCTATACTGTCCCACGCCGCAGCTCCTCAAGGTCAACTAAACAAGGCAAATGCTATTTGCTAACGGTCGTGCAATCGATAATATCCCACCAGCCCAAGCTGCACTGATGTAACATGTGAAACGGACTGCATATCAAGCGGGGCACATCTGGGCACAGACA
>PIVJ01000367.1 GCA_003353955.1 Bacteroidota bacterium
AAGATGGGGGTGATGGTTTTTTTTAAAAAAACACAAAAAAATTCTTGTTTCTTAAAAGTGGCTGGCAACCTTTTCATATTTGGCCCCCCAAAAAGCCCCCCCCCCCCCCAATCATGGCTCCCATTGCATTGTGGGATTGTTATTGGCTGACTATGTATATATACCCAGGTCAAAAAAAATGACTACTGAATAGTCATTCTGAATGGTCATTCATATTGACCTATGAATGGTCATTCAGTAGTCATTCAATAGTCAATCATATTGACCTATGAATGGTCATTCAGTAGTCATTCAATAGTCAATATGATTGACTATTGAATGACTACTGAATGACCATTCGTAGGTCAATATGAATGACCATTCAGAATGACTATTCAGTAGTCATTTTTTTTGACCTGGGTATAGTCAGCTAGATTCTAACCAGGAGATATCCCACAATGCATTGGGGGTATTGATAGTATTTAAGGCCTACTAGTTAATCATGGCTCCCATTGCATTGTGGGATTTTGGTTGGCTGGCCTCCAATGCATTGATGTTGTTTGTACATGGGATTTGTATTCACTTTTTCTGTGTACATTATATGCTATATATGAAATAGCCAGCAGCTTATATGTAGGTCTCCACACAGTGCAATATAATGATGAAGTGAAAACAATAATAGGGGGTTTGGGCCTTGCAGTGCAGGGAAATGGTGGGGGGGTGGCGGTGGAAAGATAAGCTGATAATGTACTGTTTTTAGAGGCAAACCAAGCTTTTTTCCCACTCCCCGACATGGAAAATGAGGCTTTTGATGACATTTGATCATTTATATAACCTCTTTGCAAGTGCACAATGTTTCCTAGAGGGGACCCTGTGACTTTTCAAGCAATGTAAAGCAGGTAAATAAAGGGCGCGAGCAACAATGGGCCTTAAAAACTTAAATTTTCTCACCCCAAAAGTGATTAAAATGCTCCGCTGAAGCTAATATTGTTTAAAGGACATCATTTGCTAGTTAAAACATGCAAAAATGTGTTCTTATTTACTGGATAGATAATTTAGATTTAATTCCAAACATATAATACTTTGGAGGCAATCTAAACCTAGTGCTGCCACCTATAGGTTCAATATATAAACTAGATGCTCTGTGTTGTTCTTATAAAAACCGAGTGCTCGTAACATGAATAAGTGGAGCAAATAAGCAAGTCATAACCAATATATAAGTAAGTGCTCCTCAAATAAGTAGACAATAAGTAGACATGAATAGAGGGAGCACCCTTGTTTAGAGGCGGGTTAAACGTTATTCCTTCAATATTTTAATGCAATGCGCGCCGAAAAAAATGCATTTTTTCTAAAATTCAATACTCTGCTTGGAGCCGAAATTTCAGCTTCCTATCTCAAAGAATAAGCGAGTGATAGGCTGTTTTTGAAAAAAACACAAAATAATCATGGTTTCTAAAATGTGCATGCAATCCTTTCATTATTGGCCCCACTACAATCCC
>PIVJ01000368.1 GCA_003353955.1 Bacteroidota bacterium
TAAGTCAGCTGACAAATATTACATTGGACATACAAATGATGTTGACAGAAGGATTACTGAACATAATTCTGACCCCAAGATGACTTACACTCACAAATTCAGGCCTTGGAGATTAATGATTCATTTCCCTGTTAATGAAAGCAGGGGGGATGCTATGAAAATTGAAAAGTACATTAAAAAACTAAAAAGCAGAAAGGCAATTGAAAAACTTATTAATGAACCTGAATATTTAATATCATTTCATCAACTGTTGTAACCAAATTGTATGCATCATTGTGATTGCCTGAGACAGGGTCACTACAAGCTAATGGAATATCTTGATTGTCTGTGATAATAAGCATATTACTGGTCTTGCATTTCTTCCTGCCTTGATAAGCTACAGCATCCCCTCCACGTTTTGTTGGTGTATGTGTACCCTCCTAGTTGAATACTTGACATATCCAACAGGTGTTTGTGTTTTTCTAAAACCATGCTCCAAACTTTTTCCCAACTACCATCTTTGTACTATTTCTGAAAATGATGATAAACACTTTGCCATCTATATCTTTTATTAAAAAATTGCTTCATGGGTAATTGTCTCCATTGGCAGCCGGTTTTTAAACGATAAAGTATTGCTTCTACAACTTGACAATGCTTTACTTTGGTATTAGCCAAAGTATTTCCAAACTTTAGATGTACATAAATCTCTTTTTTATTATACTTTTGTTTAACATTTTTTTGAAATTAATATTTGTATCAGGAATTTTATTGCATTTGTCCTAATGCAAGATAAAAGCAATAAACATCAGTTAAATTCTATCCTTTCCCATAAGAATAAGTTGGTGTTAGTACTTGCATCATTAAACTTGGTTACTACAACCACAACCCCTTAGGGGGTAATCATTGGCATATTAGCACCATTGGTGAATTTCGTTTTTTAATCATGTTCTGATTAATATATCAATATTTATACATTTTAAAAAATTATAAGAATGGAAAGAATAGTACGTTCTTTCGCACCTGCAAGTATTGCCAATGTGAGTTGTGGGTTTGATGTTCTGGGGTTAGCCATTTACTCTTTAGGCGACATTGTGGAAGTTTCATCAACATATAGAATACCATTGAGATTATAGAAACTATTAATGGTAAAGAGGTTCCTTACGAAGCGGATCAAAATAGTTGTGGAACTGTTGCCAAAAAAATGCTTCAGTGCTATTTTATGGCACTGAGCAAACCTAGCTTTACGAAAATAGACTTGATCAGATTTTATTAAAATTAAACAATTATCTATTTAAAAAACTTAAGAATTATGAAAAATCTAAAAATTCATGGTGTTCAGGAAATGAGCCCAATTGAAATCAAAGAAGCATCAGGAAGTAATCCTATTCTTTATGAATTAGCTATGAAAAGAGTCAAACAAACAAAACTGCCAGCAATCTTTATTTTTATTTTACTATTGATGTTTTCTTGCTCGAAGGTCAACGAAGTAGAAGAT
>PIVJ01000369.1 GCA_003353955.1 Bacteroidota bacterium
TCATCAGTAGATCTTAAGAAGGTTGCTACTAAAGCGATTGGTATTGCGATTAAAATTAAAGCCATTGTTATTATTATTTATTATTATTATTATCTTACAACTATATTATCTATAAGACAGCGTAAACCGTCTGCAAAATGCTATACGCGTTGCTATACACGCGCTGCGTGCAACCGCATCCGCTGTAGTACCTGACTAAGGCCTAGTTAGTAAGCCTAAACCCTGGCCGTAAACCCACGGCTAAAGGCAAACCCTAAACCCTAATCCCTAAAACCCGAAGGGGGGTGGGTCAAATCAAATTCATTTCCGTAATGAAAAATGTTTTTCAATTTACTATATAGCCCCTTACCCCTAATTATGCAACAAAGTTTTTTTACAGCCGTAGCTTTTTGCAAAATCGGGTAATTATATTAGTCATAGTGTTAATTTTAAATTGTAAATATATGAAATTTTATGGAGACAAGCCTGTAGATCCGCCTGTTGGCAGCGCAGCATACAAAAGATTATATGATAGCGGTAGTATTATGTCGAAAAACGAAGAGGGTGAGCTAACGGATCAATTGGATGAGGTTGTACTTAAGGCCTATAATAGAAATAATTTAAGCGAGGACGAAAAGAAAGTTTATGACAAGTTTAATACAGGCAAACTAAATAAGTTCACAACAAACCCTGATTATGATTCTAACCAAAGGCCATCAAAAACTAATAGACCAAAAATAAAAGCAGAAAACCCAAAAAGAGATTTTCGTAATACTCAAAATATAAGACACGGAGGGGAGAGCTTTGTTTTGGATGCTTACGGAGCTGTGAAAATGTTTAAAGATTCTGGAGCTAGTTTATCAGAAGAGCCTAGCGTCACCGCAAAAATATTCAAAGATAAATTCAGGGTTAACTCTGAAAGGCCAGATTCATTTAGAGGCCATGCAGACCCCTTGACATCTACAATCCACGTGGGTAAAAAGGATAAACTAAGCACAGTTGTGGCGGAGCTTGCCCATGTTTTTCCAGGAATGGCCGCTAATCCAACTATTAAAGGTACTTACGAAAAAACTAAAAGATTTTTTAAAGAAGGGGCAATACCTGATAAAAGTAACTATAAAAGCGAGCATGATCTTGAATATAAAACCCATACCGGACCAAATTCTGTAGAAAACAGACTACTAAAAAAGTATGGGACACAATACCGATAATAAATGGCCTCAAAACAAAAATTATCGCCTGCGGCGAAGAAGCGTAAGGCTGCTAGGGACTTAGCTTTTGCTAAAACACCTGCGAGGAGGGCTAAAAAGGCCCATGCGCAGAGGGAGAGACGTAAGGCGAAGAAGAATGGTACCAATGTTAAGGGTAAAGATTGGGATCACAAGGATGGAAGATGGGAGAAGGTTTCAAGAAATCGTGCAAATGATGGGGAGGGTACTAAAAAGGCGGGCAGAAAGAAGCATAAGGTGCCTAAGCGTAAAACTAAAAGTAAAAA
>PIVJ01000116.1 GCA_003353955.1 Bacteroidota bacterium
TGGATGATGAATTTAACTGAGGAAATGATTGAAAAAATTGCAATGAATTTGCATGGTACAACCAAGGTTCAGGTAGGTGATAACGTGATTGATTTCAAACGCCCCTGGAAACGCTTTACGATGTATGAGGCAATTCAGCATTTTACCGGCGTCGGCATTTCTGAGATGAACGAAAATGAACTCAGAGATACCGCAAGAAAATTAAAAGTAGAAACTAATCCAAGTATGGGCAAGGGAAAACTGATTGATGAGATCTTTGGTGAATGTTGTGAGCAACAAATAATTCAACCGACATTTATTACTGATTACCCCATTGAAATGTCGCCTTTGGCTAAAAAACACAGAAAAACACAAGGATTGGTTGAGCGATTTGAAGCCATTTGTAATGGGAAAGAATTATGTAATGCCTTCTCTGAATTGAATGATCCGATTGATCAACGCAAGCGTTTTGAGGAGCAATTAGAACTTGGTAAAAGAGGGGATGATGAAAGCATGGTATTGGATGAAGATTTCTTAAATGCACTGGAATATGGCATGCCACCAACCGCAGGAATTGGAATTGGAATTGATCGCCTGACAATGATAATGACAAATTCGGATTCGATTCAGGATGTGCTATTCTTT
This sequence comes from Bacteroidota bacterium, assembly GCA_003353955.1. Classification (GTDB taxonomy): domain Bacteria; phylum Bacteroidota; class Bacteroidia; order Bacteroidales. Next base: position 625 of record PIVJ01000116.1, read on the forward strand.
CCTCAAATGCGCCCTGAAAAGAAAAGTGATGTTGCCACTGATTTGGATTTTATGAATCTGGGCATTCCAGAGGTATGGATGCCGGCCATCAGAAAAGCAGGTTTTAACACCATCGAAGCCTTCAAAGGGGCAAACTTAAATAAGCTCATGAATGATTTAGGTGGCCTCCGAAAAAAAATGAAGTTGGATGTTCCCGGATTAAAAATTGAAGAGCTGGAATCCTGGACGAAGGCATAATTAGCATCTATCCTCCAAAGCGTAACACAATTTAACATTTCAAGGCATATTTCTTGTAGGGTTTTACTCAAGAGAATCTTCATCAATATAAAGTGATTTTAAATGATTGCAAATCAATTTATGAAACTTTAATAGTGTGAAACTTTCATTCTTTTTAAGTTTTTATATATTTGCAAGCGAAACTCAAATTATTCATTGAAAAACAATCAGGACTATGAACAAATTAAGACTTTTACTAAGTGTAATTTTTCTAAGCTCATCTATGGCAATATTCTCTCAGGCTTTGAATGAAGCCGGTGAAGCATTTAATGCTGGAATTTCCGCAGCTAAAGCAAAAAACTACGATGCAGCCATCGAAGCCTATAAAAATTGTATTAATCTATGCGAGCAAATAGGAGATGAGGGCGCGAACCTGAAAATTCAAGCCGAATCACAAATCCCCGGAGCATTTTATAATAACGGACTTGCATTGTATAAAACCAGGCAATTTGATAATGCCATAAAATCATTTAGTGATGCAGCTGATCATGCCACTAATGTGAATGATTCTGGAACAAAAGGAAAGGCAAATAATTATATAGCCAGGGTTTATAATTCTAAGGGATCCGCCCTTTATAAGGAAAAAGATTATGATAATGCATTAATAGCTTTTGATAAAGCCATCGAGGCTGATGGAAGTTATTTCAAAGCCTATTATAGCAAGGGGTTAGTTTATAACAAACAAAAAAACACCGCTGAATTTAAAGCTGCCATGGATAAAGTAATTGAACTTGGGTCTGCAACTGATAATACCGTTAAAGCAGCCAAAACAACTGTATTTAGATCCTTCAGGACTGAAGCCGGTAAAGCACTTCAAGCAGGAAATTTTAATAAATCAGTTGAGAATATAGAATTGGCACTTACTTATGATGCAGGAGATGCGCAAATATTTTATTTTGCAACCATCGCCTACAATGGTTTATCTCAGTGGCAAAAAGCGTTAGATTCAGGGGAAAAAGCCTTGGAATTTGAGCAAAACAGCAAATCAGAGGTTTATTATAATCTAGGTAAAGCATATGAAGGACTCGGAGATAATGGTCAGGCGTGTAGTGCTTACAAGAATGTAACCGATGGCCCTAATCTGGCAGTAGCACAACACAAAATAAATACAGAACTAAAATGTAATTAGGCTTAAGCCTATATTGAGATAAAGGGGTGGATGCCCTTTTATTTATGTTCAATTAAGTGTTTTATAAGGATGAATGATCTTATAGCCAAGCCCTTCAAGGATGATGGTTTGATTAGAGCGTTGGCTAAATAATTATTCAATTGCATAAATTCCCATTCTGTTCTATATTTCTTATATTTGCACAGACTAAAAAAATAAAATGATGAACTTACTCGTACTTCTTGGAATGCCTGGTCCTTGGCAGATTGCAATAATTTGCGTCATAGTATTATTATTATTTGGAGGGAAAAAAATTCCTGAGTTAATGAAAGGATTAGGTCGTGGTATCAAAGAATTCAAAGAAGGTATTAATCCAGATGAGAAAAAGGAAAAGGAAGAAGATAAAAAGAAATAAACCTTCCGGATTAATTTTCTTCCTTGGAAAATTAGCCAACGAATTGTAAATTGATCAGTTCAACTCACTGCTATTATTAATTATCTCACCAATTAATAATCTTAAAATTTATAGGGCTAATCACCTGATAGGAATCATCTATTAATAATCAAAGTTAATTATTGTTGGAAATACTTATTGTAGATATTTCATTGTTTCTAGTGCCTGTTGATTTTAATATTTTGCAAAAGAACTTCTAAATGCATATTTTTGCATAATATTTGTATAAAATCCATCAATTAAAGTTATGAAACAAAAGCTACCAGATATTCTAAAAACCTATTTAATTCTAACTTTTATCCTACTGTTCTTTGCCCATTCATTTTCACAAACATCAGATTCAATATTACTTGTTGAAAAAAAAGATAATCTCATTGAAGATTCCCCTATTGTCGGCATGTTAGACAGTCTTTTAAACGTAAAATATTTTACAAATCAGTATTTTAACATTGATTCTGTTGATTTAAATGTTTATAAATATCCCCTGGACAGTACCCCAAGGTTCTCCGATTCTATTTATGAAGCGCGAATTGAATACTTAAATGCACTCACACCAATTGAACTTACTTTTAATAAAAATGTTAAAAATTACATTGAATTATACGGAGTAAGAAAGAGAGATTTAACAGAAAGATTATTGGGTCTTACAAGGGTTTACTTTCCATATTTCGAAGAGCAGCTTGATAATATTGATATCCCGCTAGAGCTCAAATACCTTGCAATTGTAGAATCTGCACTAATTCCAAATGCAGGTTCCAGGGTTGGCGCAAAGGGTCTATGGCAATTTATGTATGGCACAGGTAAGGTATATGGGCTAACGGTAAGTTCATATGTTGATGATCGATTTGATCCTATGAAGTCAACGATTGCAGCTTGTCAGCATTTATCTGATCTCTACGATATTTATAATGATTGGTCACTTGTATTGGCTGCTTATAACTCCGGTGCAGGAAATGTAAATAGGGCAATCCGTAAAGCCGGGGGTGTAAAAAATTATTGGGCAATCTGGCCATTTTTACCAAGAGAAACCAGGGGATATGTTCCCGCATTTATCGCTGTAAATTACATAATGAATTTTTCAGCTGAGCATAATTTGTATCCAAGGGATCCAGGTATATTATATGAGGGTATCGATACAGTGACGGTTCGTGATGCACTTTCTTTTGATCAGATATCAGAGTTTTTAAATATACCGATGGATGACATCAAATTTTTAAACCCACAGTTTAAGTTGGGAGTTATTCCGGCTACACACGGTAAAGTTTATGTGCTTAGAATCCCTAAATCATTTATTGCTGTGTATTTGAACAATGAAGACTCTCTTTATAGTTATAAATCAAAAAAAGGGCTGGAGCGTGATAAGCTATTGGCTCAAATTGAAAAAGCCAAGGATCGGGGTATTCATATTGTTAGAAGTGGTGAAAATTTAGGATTAATAGCACAACGATATCGGTGTTACATTAGTCAGTTAAAGCAATGGAATAGCCTTAGGGGCAATACAATCTTTCCGGGTCAAAAATTAATTGTATATGGAAATTCGGTTGCCCAATCTAATAATCGGCCGATTAAAAGATCAGCAAGCCAATCCAAACACATTGTACGATCTGGAGAAAATCTGGGGCTCATTGCTAAAAAATATAGATGTAGCACTAAAGATTTAAAAGAATGGAATGATTTAAGAGGATCAACCATCTATCCAAATCAAAAACTTATTGTTTATAAACCTGAAGGAAATTCTGTAGTAACAGCTAGTGCGCCAGGGAAATTTATTTACCATACTATAAAAAGGGGAGATACCTTATGGGATATTGCTAAAATGTATGATGGCGTTACTGTCGCAAAGATTAAAAATTTAAATAATATTCGAAACACCCGAAGATTACAACCAGGTAATAAATTAAAAATTGCGATTAATGGTTAATCTATTAATGAAGCTCCCCGCCGCAAGTGGACAGGGTATCATGATGGATTCTATTTTATTTCGCCCCAAGGAGGGCGGGGAATACAACCCACAATATTCTTCGACTTCAGGATCACTTCGCCTAATTAATTTTGTTTCACAAAATCAAAGTCTCACTGGTTAAAATTTAGCAACCTATGAAAAAAAATTCTTTAATTCTTGTATTAATTGTTTTTATAGGCTTTGGTTTTCAATCATGTTCATTTAATTCACCTTCGCTCCCCCACTCAAAGGGTAAGACATTAGAAATGTTAGTTATTACCAATAATAAAGAACAATGGAATAGTAATATTGGTGATACGATTACTAATTTTTTTGGGCAAACAATTCTTGGTCTTCCTCAGGCTGAAGTAATGTATTCCATGGTACACTTACCTGAAGAAGCATTTATAAAAATGTATCAATCAAATCGGGATGTTTTTATAGTTGACATTAATCAGGATATAGCTATGGCTCAGATTGAAACAAAAAAAGATTTATGGGCTTCACCTCAACGGGTTGTCAAAATTTCAGCACCTGATAATAATTCTTTTTTCGAAATTTTTAATAAAAATAAAGAAGGAATACTGGAACTATTTAATAAAATTGAAAGAGAACGAATGATAAAAACCTTTAGAGGAGTAGAGCATATCGGTATAAAAAACACATTAGTGAGAAAATTTAATTTCAGCCTTACTTTGCCCAGTGCCTATAAAATAGCAAAGCAAGACAGTAATTTTATTTGGATTAGGAAAGAAACCCTGGAAGATAGTCAGGGATTATTGATCTATACTTATCCCTATACAGATGCGGACGCATTTGAATTAAACACCATCGTTTCTTTGCGAAATCAAATTACCAAAAAATACATACCCGGATCAGTAAAGGGTTCATATATGCAGGTTGCGGATAGTTTTATTCCACCAGTATCGAAAGAGATTAACTTTAATAATATGTTTACTGTTGAAACCAGAGGGCTTTGGGAAACCGCAGGAGATTTTATGGGGGGACCATTTTTAAGCTATACACTGGTTGATGAATCAAAAAACAGGGTTATCACCCTAGATTCTTACGTTTATGCACCAAGTAAAAATAAACGAAATTTGCTAAAACAACTGGAAGCTATTATTTACTCAATTGAATTAAATGAATAGTATTTTTCATTCATAGTATATAGAATAATATTTTAAATAATAATGGGGTTTTATTATTCTATTTGTTGATACTATTGTAGGCTATTAATGCTTATAGTGCTTTAGCACGAGTTTGCATAAGCTTTATTTGCAGTTATTTACCCTGCCTTTTTCAATCAGAGTCAATTCATACTGTGAAAGTATAAAAAAATTGGATGTGTATTAACATTTCAACATATTGCTTGTGAATAACTTTTATATTTAGTTGATTTATTATCTTTCCATATTGCGGAGCTTGAAGCAAACAAGAAATCTGTTATGTTAACTCCTGTAAAAGCAGTAAAAGGTCAAGCAGAAGTTCTCAAACAAAGGGATAGAGCAGCAGATGACTTATTCTCAAAAGCAGTATC
>PIVJ01000370.1 GCA_003353955.1 Bacteroidota bacterium
TAATTTAATTACTTGGAATCAATCACCACTCATCAACCACGAAAAACTGGTAAGAAATTTATCATTGATCTAGTTTTTGAACATGACATTGTTGAGAATAACTATAGAAAATATAAATTCAGTGTATATACCATCAGTGCGAATATTATGTGCATCTGGAATGGTCAGCATTTAATATGTAAATTATTAAGTTGTGAATCCATCGATGAAAATTTAAAGCATTTTTTGGTGAAATGGTTAAAAAGAAAAAGAAATAAAATTCAGACATTCTTAGCATTAAAATAATGGGGGTCGGAAAGTGAATTTTATTTCTTTATTTCGCGCGGTCTCGATGATGAGATATTTTTTTGGTATTGATTAATTTTAATAGTCATACATGGAAAACAAATGGAACTTCTTTCTGTATGTTTGCAGTAGAATTAATCGAATCTTTTTTAACTATTTTAATAACACAGCAAGTTTGTGGCATTACATATCTTTCGAGGTGTGTCGCTCGGTTCGCTCGCAACAATTTGGCTTGGCTGGAATATCATGTTTCGAGTTATGTTGCTCGCTTCGCTCGCAACTCAATTTTTTGTCAAATCAAATTAAATGCAAGCAATCAAAATTTCAGCTCCATCTCCTTCAGTTTGCCGCTGTTGTTTTCGTGAGGATTGAAGCCAAACGACGACGACGTCGCATGGTGCATTCTCGGGTGTTCCTCTTCGCCGTCACTCGAATCGTCCGAAGTGGACTCCTTTGGTGATGCGGAAGTGTTTCTGCCCCGCCAATTTCTCAAACACGTCGTAGTGCGTATCGCATTGCAGGATGTCGTTCTTAATAAACAGCAGAATGTCGTACACCACGGCGATGAGCACGCTCGGTCCCTCCAACAGCACCAAGTCGATCACCACAAAATCCTAACACAAATAACTCCGATTTGCCATATTATTTGGATAGTATTAGAATAAGACGAGATTAACCTTAATATTAAGAAATGTTAAACGCTAAAAATGTTGTAAAAAATACCTTTTCTTTTTTTGTTGCCTGCCATGCTAAAGAAAGATGAAAAAACAGTAAAGTAACTTTTTTTGTTGCCCGCTTAAAACAGTAAAGTATACTAGATTTTTAATTAATTGCACTTTTGAATTTGAGAAACTAGAATTGATTTGGGAAAGGAAAAGTAATTTAATTACTTGGAATCAATCACCACTCATCAACCACGAAAAACTCATCTAGTTTTTGAACATGACATTGTTGAGAATAACTATAGAAAATAACTATATTATTATATAGGCTTAGTTCGTTGGTCAGCATGGCCGAGTGGTTAAGGCGATAGACTTGAAATCTATTGGGTTATACCCGCGTGGGTTCGAATCCCGCTGGTCTAGATAGCTCAGTGGTCGCAGGTTCGATCCCCACAGCGGGTGAACTTTTCATGGTCTCACAGCTCAGATTCGGTGAACTTAGAGTAATAGTCAGA
>PIVJ01000032.1 GCA_003353955.1 Bacteroidota bacterium
AGACTGGGACTGGTGAAGAGAATTAAGAAACAAATAACTAAATTTGAAATCAAACCCGAACAACTCGGATTTACAACTATCTGATTTGGTGGATAATAAATTTGACGTTAGTCGGAATAAAAACAAAGAGCTATTTTTATGGGTAATTACTTAGAATCTTGGAAAGATTACATTTTAAAAGAAAAATGGACTAAGCCTGATTTAAATAAACAAATAGATATTGATGAGGTAAAAGAGATTTCTGACATTTTGAGTGATTTCTTCCCAATTAATGATTTTAGTACAGAGAATTCAAATCATAATAATTGGTTATTGCACATACTTTCGAATCAAAATCCATCAAGTTTTTTTCTTTTGAGAAGAATTGTAAAGTGGCTAAAATATTATAATAGTTTGACTATTCCTGAACAAAATTCATTTAGATTTAAAAACAGACGCCAATTTAACTATGAAGAATTAAGAGATAAATTATTTGAATTAGAAACTAATTATATTCTAGACAAAAATAACCTAAATCCGATTTGTAATGAATCTTATCCTAGTTCTAAGGAAAGTAAAAAGCCTATGGACAGTTTGTTTCACTATGAAAATGAGAAATATTTAGTTGAATGTAAAAAGATATATTCAAAGAATTATGAGGTATTTTATGAGTTAATTATCAATATAACACAATATTTGAGCAAAAGAGGACAAAATCAACCTTCCTATGCTGATGAACTAATCTCTGGATACATAGGATTCAAGGGTGAAAAAATATTGAATTTTATTGATGACGCAGAAAAAGATTTCTATTCCTTATTATCGGATTATTATAATAAAATTAAAAAAAAGAATGAATTTATTATTCCAAAACCAAATAAGACAGATAATGATAATTATATAATCATTATTGAACCAAATTATTCAAACAAGTATGAAAATGAATATGATAAACTATCTTCAGATTTTGACTATTTTATAAAATTCAGAACTTGGATACCCGAAATAATTAAAGGAAAAATAAGGGCAGATATTGCTGTGAATATAACTCATAAAATGGTTTCAAGATTTGTCGCTGGCAAATTAAAGGAGAAAATACAACAACATGAATCTTGGCTTGCACATAAGATAATTGTTGCTGAAATTGAGAATATAATGATACCGCATAAAAATGGACATTCAATACCATTATCAAAAAGAAATCTTGACAAAAATGAATTTGTACATCTAATTGATAATAGAACAAGCATATTATTCATTTTTAAGACAATTACAAAAGAAGAACTGAAATATGAAATTGGATTTCTAAGAAAGAAAACCTTTAATTCAGAATTGTCAAAGATTTTGGATAAATTAGAAATTTAAAGCGCATAATCGAGTAGACGGCTGACAGCCAAATGACTGTCAGTGCGCCTCTCACACCACCGTACGTACGGGTCTCGTATACGGCGGTTCGTCAGTACCGGATTTTGCAGTTTGGCTTCCTTCAGTGCTTTCCTCACGAAAAACCACCTTGCCACTTGCTAATGCTTCAAGGCGTTACCCCTGCGCATAAGAGTCTTTCACCCTCTGGAAAATTAAGTACCCATCCATAAGGCTGTTGAAAAGTTTATTTGTATTTTTGATGTTTTTCTCAAGCTTACGAATGGGTGTGCGATGCTCATGTTGGGCACACACAATGTATAAAAATAATAGCCGAGATAGTAGTAAATATGAACATTGTAGCCCGCGTAAAATTTAGTAGTAACTTGAAAAATTCAAGTTCCGCAGTCGGCTACTATTCTTATACAAATCGTTAGTGGCAAAACAAAGACAAGTATATAAGCATTATGAAAATATTAATAACTGGAGGCGCAGGATTCATTGGATCATCTCTTTGTATAAAGCTAAAAGAAAAGTATCCAAACTATTCCATAGTTGCCTTTGACAATTTAAAAAGACGGGGATCTGAATTGAATCTAGTCGACTTCCAAGAAATAGGTATTCAGTTCATTCATGGAGACATTCGCAATATTGAAGATTTGAATTCTGTAGGTGATTTTGATGTTCTAATTGAAGCATCAGCAGAGCCTTCTGTAATGGCAGGTTTAAACTCTGACCCATCTTATGTAATAAATAATAATCTTTATGGCTCGATTAATTGTTTTAACACATGTTTAAAATATAAAGCAAAACTAATTTTTCTGTCTACAAGTAGGGTTTATCCTATTGATAAAATTGAAACTGCTAATTTCATTGAAGAGGCAACCCGTTTTTCTTTTACTGAAGATCAAAAAGAAAGAGGTATCTCTAAATTAGGTATTTCCGAAGATTTAAGTCTTTATGGTGCACGTTCTTTTTATGGCACAACCAAGCTTTCTTCAGAACTTTTTATTCAAGAATATTCTGCATTTTACGGTTTAAAATCAGCCATTACGCGATTTGGTGTAATTGCTGGGCCTCGCCAAATGGGTAAAACCGACCAAGGTGTTGTTACCCTTTGGATAGCAAAACATTATTGGAAACAATCGCTTAAATACATCGGTTATGGGGGATTAGGGAAACAAGTAAGAGATATATTACATGTAGATGACCTTGTTGATCTTATTGTTATTCAATTACACCATATTGACAAATTTAATGGGAAAATATATAATGCAGGCGGGGGATTATTAAACAGTTTATCATTATTAGAAATGACAGCTCTTTGCCAAAAAATAACAGGAAACAAAACAACTATAGATTTGGAAATTCAAAACAGACCTGCTGATTTGATGATTTATATTACTGATAACACTAAAATAGAAAATGAAATCGGCTGGAAACCACAAAAAAGTGCAGAAAATATATTTTCAGATATTTTTAGATGGATAAATAAAAATGAAGAACAATTAAAAACAATATTAAAATAATTTTTATGAAAGTAGCAATTATCACAGGTTCTGCAGGCCTTATTGGTAGTGAATCAGCTCGTTTTTTTTCAGATAAAATGGATTTGATTATTGGTATAGACAATAATCAAAGGGCATATTTTTTTGGGAAAGAAGCTTCTACCGAATGGTGCAAAAATGAATTGGAAAAAAAGATTCAAAACTACAAGCATTATTCGTTGGATATTAGAAATTTTGACGCGTTGAAAAATATTTTTGAGCAATACGGTACTGATATAAAATTGATTATTCATACTGCGGCTCAACCAAGTCACGATTGGGCTGCCAAAGAGCCAATTACTGATTTCACAATTAATGCCAATGGCACACTTAACTTATTAGAATTAACCCGATTATACTCTGCCAAAGCTGTATTTATTTATACTTCTACAAACAAAGTATATGGTGATACTCCAAATTTACTCCCCCTTGTGGAATTGAAAAATAGATGGGAAATTGACAAAAATCATCCTTACCATAAAGAGGGGATTGATGAAAATATGAGTGTTGACAACTCGAAACATTCGCTTTTTGGTGCTTCAAAATTAGCAGCAGATGTGTTGGCACAGGAATATGGAAAGTATTTTAATATGAATGTAGCTATTTTCAGAGGAGGTTGTTTAACTGGCCCAAATCATTCTGGAGCACAACTACATGGCTTCTTGTCATATTTAATGAAATGTGCTGTTACTGGTAATCATTATACTGTTTATGGATATAAAGGTAAACAGGTTCGGGACAATATTCATGCATATGATCTTGTTAATATGTTTTATCATTTTTATCTTGCCCCAAAGCATGGAGAGGTATATAATGCAGGTGGTAGTCGATTTTCAAATTGTTCAATGAAAGAAGCTATTACTATGTGTGAACAAATAGTGGGTAAAAAAATGAACTATTCTTATGCAGAAGATAACAGAATAGGGGACCATATTTGGTACATTTCAGATGTTTCTAAATTTAAAAAACATTATCCTAATTGGAATTATCAATATAATTTAATCAACATTTTAGAACAAATATTTACCTGTCAAATAGCACCTAAGTGAAACTTTATTTTAAGAAAATTCAAAACATTTTGTCGGATAGCAAAATCTACTACAGTTTACTAATAGTAGATATTGCTATTTGTACTATTTTAAATTATCATGCTGATTTAATGAAAGGCATTTTACCAAATTACATAGACTACGCAAGTTTTTTTTCATCTTTGTTTGACCTTAATACTAAGTTCATTTCCAATTCCTATACATTCCCCATGTGGGGTTATGGATTAGTAATAGCCGTAACAAAATCCAAATTAATCATTATTCTTTTCCAGCAACTGTTAACACTTGGCACTATTTTTTCCATAGATTTTTTTGCACGGAAATACAATTGGATTAAAAGCATCGTATTTTTTCGGTTTTTGTTACTTATATCATTTAATTGGTTTTTCTTCCATTCATCGTTATACCCATATAGTATTTCCGCAAATTTGTTAATCCTTTCTGTTTTTTTACTACTAATCTTTTTGCAAACAAAAAAAGTGATAGCGCTACTTACATCTGGTATTTTATTCGGAATACTACTAAACTTTCGTTCAGATTTTTATTACTATTTTATTTTTGTTTTTATAATTCTAATCATATTAAAATTATGTAAAAAAATAATTGTCGATTTTAAATGGTTAATCGTATGGTTATTATTAATAAATCTATTTCTTGTTCCATGGGGAATTTATACTTTTAAAAGAACAGGACACTATATTCAAACATCAACAAATGCAGGGCATGTGTTTTTTATAAGTTTGGGGCAATTACCAAATAATTGTTGGGGTATAACACCAAAAGATGGAGACCCATTAATGAAGGAATTGTTGCAAAAAAAGTTTGGGGCAAATGCAAATAGCCTAAACTATGAATCTGATAAATTTCTTTTAAAACAATGGAAAAATAATGTTAGAAATCACCCCTTTGAATATGCTAAGAAGTGTTTATATAACATTTTTATGATATTAAAGTCCCCTTTTTATTGTGGGAATGTAATATATAATTTTTATTCATCTGAAGAGATCTCTGCTATTAAAACTGAAATAAATAAGTCAGAAACTTTTATCAGCAGGATTAAAACGAAGTTAGCTAAATATGGGGGCTATTTATTTATTCAGCTTTTCTTTAATCTACTCGGGCAAATTGTTTTTTTTATGTTTATTATTTATTTTATAAAATATTTTTTTGCTCAATGGCGAAACTTTTTTAGTGATCCGTTCGGCATTATATTAATAAGCTTGATATTATACCAACTTAGCCTATGCGTATTTACTTTTTTTATGACAATATATTTAAGTAATGTTTACTTGATTTTTATTTTTTTAATAGTCTATTATCGTGACAAGTATAAATATAATAGAAGTTTATTGTAGACTAGCTATTTCGAATATTACTTTGATTAAACAATTTTAATTTAAAAGTGTAAAATGAAACTAAGCATTGTAATACCAGCTTATAATGAGGTTGAATCAATTACTCAAACTATTGAACAAATAGAATTAGCATTTGAACAGGTAAAAATTGAGCATGAAATTTTGGTTATAAATGATAATTCAAAAGACAATACGGTACCGGTATTGGAAGAATTAATAAAAAAATACTCCAATTTAAGATATGAAACAAATCATGGTCCTAATGGATTCGGATATGCTGTGAGATATGGCTTAGAAAAATTTAATGGAGACTGTGTGGCTATTATGATGGCTGACTTATCAGATTCTCCATACGACCTCATAAAGTTTTACACAACTATGATTGAAGGGAACTATGATTGTGTATTTGGGAGTCGCTTTATAAAAGGTGGAAAATTAATTGATTACCCTTTTGTGAAAAAAAAAATTAATAGAATAGCTAATTTTATTATTCGTTTTATAATGCATATAAAATACAATGACTTTACAAATGCTTTTAAACTTTACAGGCGACATACAATTGAAGGTATTAAGCCTTTCTTATCTCCGCACTTTAACCTGACCATAGAATTATCATTAAAGGCAATAATAAGAGGATATTCGTATACAGTTATTCCGAACTCATGGAAAAATAGAAAGTATGGTGAATCAAAATTAAAAATTCGTGAAATGGGAAGTCGGTATTTTTTTATTTTAATTTATTGCTTTATTGAAAAATATTTTTCATGTGGAGACTTTAAAAAGAAGTGGTAAAAATGTTCAGCCACTAACACGTGCTAAATTTAATTGGGGTTTAATTGAGTTTTCGAGCATTCTACTTCGCATAATGTTTTATGTAGGCTGATAGGTAAGCGTCACGTAATCTACAACTAAACTTAGCACATACGTTGTGTGTAAACTATGTATCTTAACGAACATAATAATTTACACGATCCGTATATATTTACTATCTTTGTACGTATAAACTAAAAACTATGGACACAAAATTAACTTTAAAGCTTGACAACAGTATAATTGAACAAGCAAAGAAATATGCAAAAGAAAATAATATAAGTTTATCTAAGTTAATAGAGACTTACCTTTTAGCAGTTACAACAAAGAAAAAGAAGTCAATAAAAATAAGTCCTCTTGTGCAAAGTCTAACAGGTGTTGTTACATTGAAAGAGGATGATGAAAAGGGTTATACTGATTTTTTATCTGAAAAATATAAATAATGGATAAGATACTAGTAGATACGAATATTGTTCTTGACTTGTTAGCAAAGAGAGAAGAGTTTTTAACTGAAGCACAAGAAATATTCACCTTATCAGACAAAAAGAAAGTTAAGCTTCATGTTTCATCATTAACATTTGCGAACACACACTATATCTTGTCACAATCATATAAAAGTGATAATTCTAGAAAGATCTTAAGAAAATTTAAAGTTTTGGTTGAGGTTTTACCAATGGACGATAAAATTATTGATTTATCTTTAGCTTCAGACTTCAAGGATTTTGAGGATGCAATTCAATATTATACAGCTATTGAGAATGACTTAGACTTAATATTAACAAGGAATCTTAAGGATTTTAAGCTATCTAAAATACCTGTATTGACAGCAAAGGATTATATGCAGTTGTAGAAAATGTCAGAGGGTAATCGAGTGGACGGCTCCGCCAGAAGTAACTGACGGAGTGCGCCTCTCACACCACTGTACGTACGGCTCTCGTATACAGCGGTTCGTTAAGTTGTGGGGAAATGCGTTTGTAAATATCAAGCATTGGTACATAAGCCGTTTGCATCAACCTTTTCAATGAAATAGTAGTATTCAAGATTGGACTCTGTGCAACAGACCAGCCTCCCAATCGAGTACGACTCCATGCGTATGCCTGAGCCTGTTCAATACCCAAGCGAATCAGGTTTTCGCATACCCATGAACTGAGTTAAGGCTCCAAAAACCGGTTCAACCCTGCTTTGTCACTTGGATTTCATATACCGCCCCTTTTTACTTTTTACCCGTACAATGCGCGTTCATTCGCTGCTTTGTAATTAGCAGAAAAACTAGTTGATGGCTACTTTAAGTTTAGCTGCATTCTCAGCATAATAACCTTTTCTTTCTATTATTCCATCCAGTTGCTCAATAGTTTCATGCTCATCATTCAGCTTTAAATAACACAAAGCTTTATACCATTCAGCCTGTTGAGAATAATAAGTATCTTTTGATTCAATGATTGTGTTAAAAGATTTTATTGCCTCATCAACACAATCTAGTTCCATATAACTGATTCCTATAAATAGTTTTGCTGCAATATTCTCTGGTTCACTCTCAATAACAATTAGAAATAAAGTCTTTGCCTTTTCATAATTGGCAAGTTCGTACTCCTGCAATCCATTTACATAACTTGCAACATCGGCCGACGTTGTTGAAAAACCTCTTGTTGTCCGAACCGACTCGTAACGCTCGTAGAAATCATTAAATATATGCTGTATTTTTGAATTGCCATTTTGATAAAAAAATATTCCTAACAGGCTCATCAATAGTACTAACGAAGCTGCTACCAAATACAATTTACTAAATCCTAAGCGATTACTCTTGTGCTTATTAACTGCTGATTTATGAAATTGATCCAATCTCTTTTTAAATTCATCGAGCTCATCATCAATAATTGCTTGTTCTAGATTCTTTTGAAATTTTAATTCATCCATTAATAAACTATTTGATTTTAATTCCTCTTTAAACAATTTAATTTCTGCATTATTTAATCCATCCATTAAATATCGCTGCACTCTTTCCGAATAGTTTTCATTACTTTTCTTCTTCATACATCTCCTTATATTGGGAATCATCTTTGATGCGATTTATTAAAATACTTTTACACCGAAACTTAAGTTTTCTTGCCGTTTCACTATTTCTTAAATTAAGTTTAACTGAAATCTCTTCATATGGAATTTTACGTAAACTCATTCTGATTAGTTGTCGGCACTGCTCAGTTAGATTGTGAAAATGCAATCTAAATAAAAAATATTTCGTATTTGCTGTGTGCTCATTTTCAAAGCTTTTATAAAACTCCTCATCTTCAACATCCTCTAAATCCATTATTGTTACCCCTGAGTTTCGTTGTCTTCTTAATTCTTTTAACCAAAGATTTTTACAAATAGAGTACAGATATGTTTTAAAAGAACTAGTTAACTCAAACTCATCATTCTTTACTTTTCGAAAGATAATCATGAATGCATCCTGAGTTAAATCTTTTGCATCATGGTCATCCCCATTATTATAGCTTACATATCGAGCAATTACCGGATAACACTTTGTATAAAGAGCAGATAAGAATAAATTATCATTTTCTTTAAACGCCCGAATAATTGATTCTTCTGTAATTAGACTCACTATTTTAATCTTTATACAAAAATTCAGTAAATGTCGCACAAATCTAAAAAAAAAATACATATAATTTGCACAAAGCCTTAATCACGCTGATTTTAGACAGCAAGTAAGTTATATAAAATCTATTCTTACCTTTGAAATCCTATACTTATTTAATATTATATGATACTTATTGCTGATAGTGGATCGAGTAAAACTGAGTGGGCACTGTTAAAAAAAGGGAATCTGCAAGCTAAGTTACAAACGGATGGTTTTAATCCAAATTACTATTCTGTGAATTATTTATCAACATTGGTAGAAAAAGAAATTGCAAACGATTTTGACATTGAAGGGATAACACATTTGTTTTTCTATGGATCTGGCTGTTCATCCAAGAAAAATATTGATGTAATTAATACAGTGTTGAGAACTTTATTTAAAAAGACATCTATTAGAATAGAAAGTGATTTACTAGGTGCTTCCCGTTCATTATTCAATAGAAATAAGGGCATTGCAGCAATTTTGGGTACCGGCTCCAACTCCTGTGTTTATGATGGTGAGAGAATAGTACAACGTGTTCCTTCTTTAGGTTTTATTTTGGGTGATGAGGGTAGCGGAAATAATTTGGGAAAACGATTTCTCATCGATTACTCTAAAGACAAATTACCTTTGATTTTAAAAGAAAAATTTGATTCTAAATTTCAATGTTCATTCGATAACATAATTGATCAAATTTATCATCAGCCCAGACCAATAAAATTTCTTGCATCCTTGTGTCCCTTCATTGCCGAAAACAATGAATCAGATTATATTAATCAACTAATTAAATCTTCATTCTCTGAATTCTTTGCGTCTAATATTCTTAGATTTGATGAATATCTTGATACACCAATTAAGTTTACTGGCTCAATAGCGGAGGTTTTCGCTAAGGAACTGAATGAGGTCGCACAATCTTTTGGGTTAAGAATAAGCGATATTGAGAAAAATCCTATGCCTGGACTTATTAGATATCATTCAACAGATTTATAACATTTGTATAACTGCCTCCGGCTCATCAGGGTGAAACCATTGATATTGCTCTCCCTTCCTAAACCAAGTTAATTGTCGTTTGGCATAACGACGGGTGTTGGTTTTCAGATCAGTGACAGATTGTTCCAGACTTATCTCTCCATCCAGGTATTTAATAATTTCCTTATAACCGACCGTGTTTAAAGCATTAAGATTTCTGTATTTTAAATTCAATTTTACTTCTTCAACCAATCCTTGTTCTAGCATTAAATCAACCCGATTATTTATGATACTGTACAATTGCTTACGTTCAATATTAAGTCCAATTTTTAAAATAGTGAAGCCTCTTACTTTATTTGGATTCTTCCTCAAATCTGAATATTTACGCCCGGTTGACAAGCAAACTTCCAATGCCCTCAACATCCTGTTTGGATTATACGTATCAACTATTGCATAAAATTCGGGATCCAGTTTCATGAGTTCAGAACGGATGACCTCAACTCCTTCCTTTTGCAATTTATTTTGCAATCTTAATCTAAGCTCAACATTGGCATCAGGCAATTCATCAATCCCATTACAAATCGCATTAATATACAATCCAGATCCGCCAACCATTACTACTTTGTCATTCACCCTAAACAGCTTTCCCAATGTGTCTAAAACTTCAGTTTCATACCTGGCCACATTGTAGTAATCATGTATTGATAAATTATTAATGAAATGATGGTTGACCTGTTTGAGGTGTTCAGGTGAAGGCTTCGCCGTTCCTATGGTTAACTCTCGGTAAAATTGACGAGAATCTGCCGAAATAATCTCGGTTTTTAACTCTTTAGCTAAATTTATGGCAAAGACAGTTTTACCAACTGCTGTAGGGCCGGCGATTATTATCAGCTGCTTATCAGGTCTTATTGGCATCTCAGGATTCTTTCGTTCTACTTAATCCCAATTTCTCACCTTCCTTAATCATTAGGTTGAAAGCTTCATCATAATCATTCCTGATTATTCCATCCAAGATGGCTTCCCGTATCTCATTCTTTACAATACCAACTTCTTTACAGGGAGATATATTAAACGTTCTCATAATTACGTCACCTGAAACAGGGGGTTGCCAATTCCGTATTCTATCTTTCTCTTCAATCTCCACAAGTTTTTGTCGAACCAATTCAAAGTTCCTATAATACTTTCTTATTTTATTTGGGTTCTTTGAAGTAATGTCCGCTTCACACAAAGTCATCAAAGCATCAATATCGTCTCCTGCCTCAAATAATAACCTGCGCACCGCCGAATCTGTCACAATATCTTCTGCCAACACAATGGGCCGTAGATGAAGTAAAACCAATTTCTTTACAAATTCCATTTTCTCATTTAATGGGAGCCTCATCTTCCTAAATATTTGATGAACCATTTTAGCACCTTTAAACTCATGTGCATGAAAAGTCCAACCTGTACTTTTCTGAAACTTCTTTGTTAGTGGCTTCGCAATATCATGTAATAGGGCGGCCCATCTTAACCATAAATCGTCAGACACAATTGAGATGTTATCCAAGACTTTCAGGGTATGATTAAAGTTATCCTTATGCCCCTTTCCTTCAATAATCTCAACACCTTTTAAATCAACAAGCCAAGGAAATATTATTGATAACAACCCACATCTGTCTAATAAATAAAACCCAACGGACGGCTTCTTCGTCAGAATTATTTTATTTAATTCTTCATTTATTCGCTCTTTAGAAATGATATCGATTCGTTGCACATTTCGCTTTATTGCAGCGAATGTTTCCGTATGAATTTCAAAATCTAATTGGGTTGCAAAACGGATAGCTCTCATCATTCGCAAAGGGTCATCAGAAAAAGTAATATCAGGATCAAGTGGCGTACGAATGATCCTGTCATGGAGGTCCTGCAAACCGTTAAACGGGTCAATGAGTTCCGCGAAATTTTCTTTATTTAAACTTAGGGCCAATGCATTTATGGTAAAATCACGCCGATTCTGATCATCCGCTAAACTTCCATTCTCGACAATGGGTTTTCTCGAATCTCTACGATATGATTCTTTCCTGGCTCCGACAAATTCAACTTCTAAATCAGCTATTCTTAACATGGCTGTTCCAAAATTTTTAAAATATTTGACCCTGCCTTTTTTCCCTACCTTTGAAGCAACTTGTTGTGCAACTTCGATTCCACAACCCAGCACTACAATATCAATATCCTTCGAACTCCTTTTCAATAAGAGGTCTCTAACGAAACCACCAATAACCCACACCGAAACATTTAACTCGGATGAGGATTTAGAAATGACTTCAAAGACTTTATGTTTTAAGTGTTTCTCAAACAAAACGCAAATGGTTTTAGTTCATGCAAAATTATTAAAAATTGATTAGGTAGAATGAATAAAAATCATGTAATCAATGTTGAATGAAATTATTGTTTTATATCTTTGAATAGAAATTTAAAGGATTAAATAATTATGACTAACAAATCGAGTATTACTTTTTTATCGGGATTCGACGGAGGAATTGTATTATTAGCACTTCAAGGTGATGTTGTCAGTTGTTTGTATGATGGAAACGAAAAAGTAAAGACCAAAAGAAAGAACTGGTCTTCATCATAGTTCATCCTTTGCTCCTTTTCCATTCTCAAAGAATTTTATATTCTTTCCCTTTATTAATATAGTATAAACAATTTACAACTCCAGTTTAAAATTATGAAATAAAAGCTATGACATTCTTTGAATCAGTGAGTAAACACAATAATTTTACATTATATAAATAGAAACTAATTAGATAGAATTACAAAACGACATAATCTCAAAACGATGAAAAATTCAAGTACAAATAGTTATATAATGAGTGAAGCCAAGAAAGGAGTAAGCCCGAAAAAAATCATTATTGATTCGTCAAACATAGGAACTATGATGGATCGCTATAATTATTCAGATGAAACAAGAAAAATTATTCAAAATGAAAATCTTTTACCACCTGGATTATTAACCAGATTACACACAAATTATTCAACGTATTCAGGCATCATGGAGACCTCCCAATTCTTATTCACTAATAAAAAGAATTATGTGGGAGTTGATGGATTTAAAGAAATAGTAGGAATATTAAATGATAATGGAATTGATATTGGCTTTATTGAAGAACGTGAATTATTTATTAAAGTTTATCGTTTTCTTGCAACTAAACATGTGTTGAATTTCATAAAATGGGAAGATTTCACAAACGATTCTGTATTTCAATTGGTATTTCCACAACCCGGAATGATCAGGGCTGAAACAGTAAAATCTTACATCAACGCAAAAGATGATGTTGAAAAGAAGAAAATTGTTGAAGATTATATGAAAGAAACAAACCCTCACGATGGAAAACAGAAATTAAATAAACCCTGGTTCGAAAATGAAACGGGAGACATAGAATTTTTAGAAGGTAGTCAGCACAAATATCCACAAGTCCAACTCATCTTCGATAAAACGACTCAAAGCTGTTTTGCATTTTGCAGTTATTGCTTTCGTCATGCACAGGTTCGTGGCGATGAAGATATGTTTGTTCAAAATGAAATTAAACCCGTTCTCGATTATGTGAAACAACATAAAGAAATTACAGACCTGCTTTTAACCGGTGGCGATGCAGGATATATGCCATTTGAGAGGCTTGAAAAATATCTTCTTCCGGTTATCGAAGACCCGGAATTAATTCATATAAAAACGATACGAATTGGATCACGCGCACTCACTTTTCATCCCGAAATGTTTATAAGCAGTAATTACAATAAATTTTTAACCCTGTTTAGCAAACTAATTGACAATGGGGTACAGGTGGTTTGGATGTCCCACTTTTCCACACCCAGAGAACTTCTCAATCCAAGTACCATTGCGGCTGTACGCAGACTCAAGATCCATGGAGTTATAATTAAAAGTCAAAGTCCTGTAATGAATCACATTAGTTTATTTACAGATAAAAATGGGAAAGTTGACGTTGATCGCTCTGCCCAAAATTGGATTGATTTAGGAAATATCTTTGCTATTCTATCAATTGGATTCCATTCAATGTATTGCGCACGCCCAACTGGTGAGCATCATTATTTTACAGTTCCGCTTGCCGAAGTTAACAAGATATTTAGTAAAGTTTATCGCTCTTTACCATCTATTAATCGCCCATCCAGATACATCACCATGACCTCTTCAGCAGGAAAAGTATCCATTCTTGGAACCATGGAAGTAAAAGGAGAGAAAGTTTTTGCTCTGAAATTCAATGAGAGCAGAAACATGAAATGGCTTGATGAAGTTTTTCTGGCAAAATATGATGAGAAAGAAAATACCATTGAAAAACTTATACCTTTTGATTCTGAAAAATATTTCTTTGAAGATGAGTTAAGCGAAATCGAAATAAATCTTCAAGAGGCTTTAGTAGCACGAATGAAGAAATAATATAAACTTTTAAGTGAATTTGAATGATAAATAAAGTTGTCAAATCAGCTGCTGAATCGGTAACAGATATTTTTGATGGAGCTACAATTATGATTGGAGGGTTTGGTGAAGCCGGAAGCCCTATTGAATTAATTCACGCATTGATTGATCATGGCGCGAAAAACCTTACCGTTGTCAGCAATAATACAGGAAGTGGCCACGTAGGACTTGCTGCCCTAATAGAGAACAAACAGGTTAAGAAGATGACTTGTTCATTTCCCAGAACTGTAAATTCAACAGTTTTTCCGGAGTTATACCACAATGGAGAAATTGAACTCGAACTGGTACCACAAGGCACGCTAGCCGAAAGAATTAGGGCTGGTGGTGCAGGTATCCCAGCCTTCTTTACTCCGGCCTCTGTGAATACACCACTGGCTGAAGGAAAGGAATTACGAGATTTCAACGGACAAACTTACGTAATGGAATACGGTATCAGGGCAGATTATTCATTAGTAAAATGCAAAGCCGCTGACAGATATGGTAATTTAATTTACAACAAAACCGCCAGGAATTTTGGCCCTATCATGTGCACGGCGGCTGAAGTCTCCATTGTTCAAACAAAGAGTATGGTAAAATTAGGCGAATTAGATCCGGAAAACATTGTAACACCGGGTATTTTTGTAAAAAGAGTAATTGAAGTTAATAACCCGGCTGAAGAATCAAAACTGGTTAGCGAAGACAGGAGGTATCCATGGTAACGAATGAAATTATGCAAGGCTGGGATCGAAATCAAATGGCACAAAAAGCTGCGCTAGATATCCCCGATGGTGCGTACGTAAATCTTGGAATTGGAATTCCAGAGATGGTTGCAGGTTTTGTTCCTGAAGGGCGAGAAGTAATTTACCATACTGAAAATGGATTGCTCGGTATGGGTCCAACTCCTGCAAATGGTAAAGAAGATCCCGAATTAATAAATGCAGGAAAAAAACATATAACAGCAATCTCAGGTGCTTGTTTTTTTCATCATGCAGATAGTTTTACAATGATCAGGGGAAGGCATATCGATATTTGCGTTCTTGGTGCAATGCAGGTCTCAGAAGAAGGAGATCTTGCAAATTGGTCAACAGGTAAGCCGGGTACAATTCCGGCTGTGGGTGGTGCAATGGATTTAGTTTCAGGGGTGAAAACGATTTATGTTATAACCCAACACATCACGAAAAAAGGGGAACCTAAGATAATCAAAGAATGTACTTTTCCACTTACCGGAAGAAAAATCGTTGAAAGGATTTATACAAATCTGGCCATCATTGATGTGACTAAAAATGGCCTTTTTGTTAAAGAGTTCGCACCAGGTGTAAGTTACGAGTATCTACAGCAAAATACCGATGCAAAACTTCATCTTTACGATGATTAACTTTACGCCTATTGTATTTAATATCGGGATATTTTGATCTCTTGGAAAGATAAATTAGTAATTATTGATATGAAACTCCAACATTCAACTGAGCGTAAGCAAACCAGCAAAGAAATCTACCGTCAGGCTTGTGGCGTAATTCCGGGAGGAGTTAGTAGAAATACTGTTTACCGCAGGCCAAATCCAGATTATGTTGCAAATGCTTCAGGTTGCTATGTAACGGATATTGAGGGAGTGCAGCGGGTTGACTTTGCCAATAATATGGCAGCATTAATTCATGGCCATGCGCATCCTGCAATCGTAGATGCCGTTACAGAACAACTTAAAAAGGGAACTGCCTACACTTTAGCTTCGGAAGTTGAAGTTCGATTCGCACAATTGCTGAATGAAAGGGCTCCCGGATTTGAAAAGATTCGATTTGTAAACTCAGGAACTGAGGCTGTGATGGCGATGATTAAAGCCTCAAGGGCTTACACAAACCGACCAAAGATTGCCAAGGCTGAAGGTGCGTATCATGGCACATACGATTTTGCTGAGATAAGTCAAACTGCGAATCCAACTAATTGGGGTGACATTAAAAAACCAAACAGTGTGCCCTTGGCAAACAGCACTCCACAGGGTGTTTTAAATGATGTTATTATTTTTCCATATAATGACATTGAAAAAACCATTGCAATATTAGATGCACATGCAGATCAAATTGCCTGTGTTTTAATTGATCCCGTGCCACACCGTGTAGGACTACTGAAGGGAACAAACGAATTTATTGAGGCTTTGTATCAATGGACCCGTAAAAATGATGCATTACTCGTGTTTGATGAAGTGGTAACTCTTCGCGTTAATTACGGTGGAGCCCAAGAAAATTTCTCAATAAAACCAGACCTTACCGCATTGGGGAAAATAATCGGAGGCGGTTTTCCGGTTGGAGCAATTGCAGGTCGATCAGAGGTAATGAAAGTACTTGATCCGAGCGAACTAAAAATTCGATTTCCTCACTCCGGCACATTCTCAGCCAATCCGATTACAATGACAGCCGGTTATGTTGCTATGGATTTATTTGATAAAGCTGCTGTATTAAAGATAAATGCATTAGCTCAAAAAGCAATTATGCAAATTGAACAAGCCATTAAAATCGCTGAAGTATCAATTTCTATTACAGGTGCCGGATCGATGTTTCGTATTCATCCAAAAAAAACCCCACCAAAAACCTATCGTGAAGCATATCAATCAAATGTAGAGAAATCAATAATAAATGAATTATTAGATTACCTCTATTACAAAGAAAATATTATGATGATAAACACTTGTGCTTGTATGTTTTCGACTATCATTTCTCAAAAAGAAGTGGATGTACTTGCAGAAGCAATGCTTAATGGCTTTAAATTAATAAAACCTAAACTCGATAAATTACAAACCAATTAAAAATAAGTTATGGCTGAAGTTTTTATATGTGACGCAATACGAACCCCGGTAGGAAGATATGGAGGTTCTCTCTCTTCTGTGAGAACAGACGATTTGGCTGCTATCCCACTCAAAGCATTAATGGAAAGAAATCTTCAGGTTGATTGGACGGATGTAGACGATATAATTATTGGATGTGCAAATCAGGCCGGTGAAGATAATCGGAATATAGCGCGGATGGCATTGTTACTTGCGGGTTATTCTGAAACAATTTCGGGTACAACCATGAACAGATTATGTGGTTCAGGCATGGATGCGGTTGGTACGGCAGCAAGAGCTATTAGGGCTGGTGAAGCAGATTTAATTATTGCTGGCGGAGTTGAGAGTATGTCAAGAGCTCCGTTTGTGATTGGGAAATCTACTACTGCATTCTCCAGATCAGCAAAAATGTATGATACAACTATAGGCTGGAGATTTATTAATAAAGTATTGAATAAAAGATATGGAACAGAATCCATGATTGAAACGGCTGAAAATATTGCCACAGATTTTAATATCAGTCGTGAAGATCAAGATAAATTTGCAAACTGGAGTCAGGAAAAAGCAAATGCAGCTCAAAAAAATGGAAACTTATCCAAAGAAATAGTTCCGGTTATTATTCCGCAACGTAAAGGAGATTCAATAACTGTTGAAACTGACGAACATCCAAGATTATCACTCTTAGAGAAATTAGCGAGTTTAAAACCCATAACAAAAGAAAATGGAACGATCACAGCAGGAAATGCTTCCGGAGTAAATGACGGAGCGGCTGCTTTAATTATAGCCTCTGAAAAAGCAATAAAAAAACACAAACTAAACCCAAAAGCTAAAATATTGGGAATGAAAACAGCAGGTGTTCTTCCACGAATCATGGGAATGGGACCGGTACCGGCCACAAATAAAATACTCAATCACCTTAACTTAAAGCTTGCGGATATTGATATTATAGAACTCAACGAAGCTTTTGCGGCACAAGCCTTAGGTTGCAGCAGAGAACTTGGCCTGAGTGATAATGATCCCAGGATTAACCCCCTGGGTGGTGCTATTGCTTTGGGTCACCCCCTCGGAATGAGTGGCGCAAGGTTGATTACAACAGCACTGAATCAATTGCAGTTTTCCGATTCTAAAAATGCACTATGTACCATGTGTATTGGAGTTGGGCAAGGAATAGCGATTGTTCTTGAGAAAGCTTAATGGTCTGAAGAAGAGAATTCTGACTTCCAACTTATTTTTGCTTTATCTTTAGAGAAACTTCAAAATAGGGTTTTAAATGAATATTCAGTCATATTAATGAATATTCTTTATAATTTTGCAGTGTTGAGTGATCTAATAAGAACGATATGGACGAAGATCAAAACAATTCTTTGAAAAAAAATTTGGATGAGCTAATCAGACTATTCAAAAAGATTAAAGATAAATCGGTATTTGACGACCTACCGGGTGTTAATAAAGCTTTTATTCAAAACTTCGATCTTTTGGTAAGTAATTATGATGAAATTAAAGAAGGTCTTTCTGAGCAACTATTAAATCAATTTGGCACCTCAATTCACAAAATGATTGCAGACATTGTGACGCAATTAAGAAATCAGTTGGGAGAAGACAGTAATGATGATAAAATAGAACTATATGCGAATAAAAGAGATAAACAAAAAAAACAAAAGATATTAATTACCCCTGAACCCAGAAGCATTAAAGACGAAATTCTTATTATTGACAAGAAGTTAAAAGATACCGATCTCACACCAGAGCAAGTAAACCGATTACTCGACAGGCGCTCCTCTTTATCGAAAAAAAAACACTAATTAGAATTGAACTCATTTTTAATCGTAATAAATCCGGGATAAGTAATCTCTCGATTCGCGATAATAATTGTAGGTTTAGCGCGTAAAATTAAATTAGTTGGTCGATCTCCGGCACCAACCATATTTAAAACCATATTTAATAAACTACTACCAGAATCGTTGGTGAAGATTTCTTTTAAATCTACCGATAATAATAACGGTAATTCTCTTGTTTCATTTGGCGGTATTTTTATTTGTTTATTTAACACACCCTCTGTTATTTCAGTATCATCAATAAATAATTGCCAAACCAATCGATTCATTGAGCCTTGTTCTTGATTGGGATTTAATACCTGAATATTCAATACAAAATCTAGCAATATCTTATCCGAAGCAATGGCTGATGCAACTTGTGCTGCTTCAATTAATCCTAAATCCGATAGCGACTTGATGTGTTGAATTTTTACACCGGCCAATTTTAAATTTTCAATTGTATGCAGGCGAAATTTACATTTCGTGAATGCATTTAATTCTGCTGCCTGTTGCAGCACTTCGCATGAAGTTGCCCCGATAAGAATTAACAAAATCATTAAATATTTTATTCTTTTCATACATACAAATATTAATACATATTGTATAGCTTTGTCTTTAATGGTTAAGATTTGCTATAATTTTCAAACTCCTAATCTGCTAAGTTAATGTTATATATTAAACGTACCGATACCAATCCTTATTTTAATATTGCTGCAGAGGAATATGTATTAAAGAATTTTAGTGAGGATTGTTTCATGCTTTGGCGAAACGAAGCTTCGGTTATCGTTGGAAAGCATCAAAATTCACTTGCAGAAATCAACCTGGATTTTATTGAAATAAATAATATTCCTGTTGTCAGAAGAATTTCAGGTGGAGGAGCGGTTTTTCACGATCTGGGAAATTTAAATTTTACTTTTATCAAAAATGCTATTCCTGAAAAACTTGTAGATTTTAGAAAATATACTGATCCTATAATTGCCGCACTAGCAAGCATGGGCATCAATGCTCACTTTGGAAGTCGAAATGAGCTCAGCATCAATGGAAAAAAAATAAGTGGGAATGCAGAGCACGTATATCACAACAGAGTTTTGCATCACGGCACACTTTTGTTCGAAACCAAACTTAATATGCTGTCGGAGGCATTAAATGCAGATCAATCGAAATTTGAAGACAAAGCTGTAAAATCTATTCGAAGTCAGGTTAGTAATATCTCAGAATATTTATCAAAACCGATAAGCATAATGAAATTTGAGAAAATGATCTACGAGCATGTATTGAAATCTGATAATCAAGCTAAATTTCATAAATTCAACGCTCAGGATATTAAAAACATTAATGAGTTGGTAAACAGTAAATACGCAAGATGGGATTGGAATTATGCATATTCACCCAAATATAATTTTAATAAAAAAGTCGAAACCAAGGTTGGATGTATTAACTTCAATCTGGATATTAAAAATGGCATCATCAGAAAAATTGAGTTAAAAAGTGATACTATCGACCATCAATCCTTAAAAAATATTGAAAAATTATTAATCGGGAAACTTCATCGAAAAGAGAAAATTGAAATAATCTTGAAGCAAAAGAAATTTCAGAATTATTTTAAAAACATCAAGCCTTACGAAATTATTAATGGATTATTCTAAATCAACTCAAATGAACTTACAAGATGTGTTCGATAAATCATGGAAGAATTACGGCAAATTAAATCCATCCGTTCAGAGAATTCATGATTTATTTACCCGGAAAGGCAAAAAATTGGAGAATGACCACATCGCATTTCGCACCTTTAACGACCCACGAATCAATATTGATATCCTATCAAAAATATTCTTGCAGCTCGGATATATTGAAAAGACCGAATATCAATTTAAGGCTAAAAAGTTGTTAGCAAAACATTTTAAAATTCCGGGTTGTTACTACAAATCTGTCAAAAGATATCCTGATCAGGCTAGTAATTTACACGGAGGTTTTATCGAAAAATTAGCTGATAGAATATTTGAAAGTACTGATTTTTATAAAAAGAAGAAAGATTAGAAAGTGATCAAAATGGAAACGAAGTTTATAAAATTAGGTACTGAAATCAGGGGTGACGTTTTTATAGACAGGTCTACTAGATTAATGTATGCAACAGATGCTTCTGCGTACAGAGAGTTACCCATCGCAGTCGTTCGGCCTCGAGACAAAGAGGACATAAAGCAAATAATCAACTTCGCGCGTCAGGAGAAGATCTCAATTATTCCTAGAACTGCCGGGACTTCTTTAGCAGGCCAGGTTGTTGGTAAAGGAATTGTGGTTGATGTTTCAAAGTATATGACTCAAATTATTGAGTTGAACGAAACCGAGAGATGGGTTAGGGTAGAGCCCGGTGTTGTTTTAGATGAATTAAATATCCTTCTTGCTCAGAAAAAATTATTTTTCGGCCCTGAAGCCTCAACTGCAAACCGTTGTATGATCGGAGGCATGGTTGGAAACAATGCCTGTGGCGCACATTCTCTCATTTATGGAAATACCCGTGATCACACTTTGTGTGTTAATACGATTTTAAGTGACGGAAGTGAAGTGGAATTTAAATCTTTAACGAAAGAGGAATTCTCTAAAAAATGCAAGATTGGATCGTTGGAAGGCGAAATTTATCAAAACATCAAGCTCATACTTTCTAACCCAAAGAATCAGAAAGAAATACGGAGCCAATTTCCCGATAAATCAATTAAAAGGAGAAATACCGGATATGCACTTGATTTATTGCTTAATTCAAATCCTTTTTATGAAACAGCAAAAGATTTCAATTTTTGCAAACTCCTTGCCGGATCAGAAGGAACCTTGGCATTTACGACCGAGATAAAACTCAATTTGGTTCCGCTTCCGCCCAAGGACAAGGTTCTGATATGTGTACATTTTAACTCAATAAGAAAAGCATTGCTAGGGAATATTATAGCATTAAAACACAAGCCAGGCTCCATAGAGTTAATGGATAAAACCGTTATGGATTGCACGAAAGAGAACCTTTCACAAAAGAATAATCGTTTTTTTATTCATGACGATCCCGAAGCAATTTTAATCATTGAATTCGCGAATGACTCAAAAGAAATTTTGGCGACAAAAACAGCTGATCTTGAAACTGAATTACGACAAGCTAATTTAGGATATCACTTTCCGGTAATTGAGGGAGATGATGTTTCTAAGGTATGGGATTTACGGAAGGCAGGTCTGGGTATGCTTTCAAACATTCCCGGAGATGCCAAACCAGTTCCCGTGGTTGAGGACACAGCCGTGAATCCAAATGTATTGCCGGAATATATTGACGAATTTGATGAGATGCTTAAGAAATACGGTTTGAGTTGTGTATATTACGCACATGTTGCCACAGGCGAGATTCATCTTCGTCCGACCTTGAATTTAAAGAAAAAAGAAAATGTTGAATTATTTCACACCATTGCTTTTGAAACAGCCCGGCTCGTAAAAAAGTATAATGGCTCGTTAAGTGGTGAACATGGCGATGGGCGACTGAGAGGCGAATTTATTCCATTCATGATTGGAGAAGCAAATTACAATCTTTTAAAGCAACTTAAGAACATCTGGGATCCTGATCATATTTTCAATCCGGGGAAGATTGTTGATACGCCCAAAATGAATACGAGTTTGCGTTATAAAGCAGGGCAAGAAACTCCAAACATCAAAACCTGGTTTAATTTCTCTTCAGATAAAGGAATATTAAGAGCAATTGAGAAATGCAACGGATCCGGTGACTGTAGAAAGTCGTCAATTATTGGCGGATCCATGTGCCCAAGTTTTATGGTCACACGAGATGAAAACACATCAACCCGTGCCAGGGCAAATATCTTAAGGGAATTCCTCACCCATTCCAACCAGAAGAATCCCTTCAACCATAAAGAAATTTATGATGTATTAGATTTATGCCTCTCCTGTAAAGCCTGCAAATCTGAATGTCCCTCTGGTGTTGATATTACAAAATACAAGGCTGAATTCCTACAGCATTACTATGAGTCGAATGGAATCCCTTTACGAACCTGGATGGTTGCTAATTTTGCTGCCATTAATAAAATTGGTTCATTCATTCCTCGATTATTCAATTTCATCATTTCCAATAATCTCACTTCAAATTTTATTAATCGCTTAAGTGGGCTTGCGAAAAAACGAGGGATTCCTAAAATTAGCAGTCATAATTTAAAAACATGGATTAAAAAGAATCAGCAAGAAGTAAACAGTTACAAGATCAAAGGTGAAGTATATTTATTTGTAGATGAATTTACGAACTACAATGATACAGAAATTGGTATCAAAGCCATCAAATTTTTAACACAACTTGGTTATAAAATTCATTTCACTAAACATGCGGTTAGTGGCCGTACTTTTTTATCTAAAGGATTATTGGTGAAATCTAAAAAATTAGCAACTAAAAATGTCGAATTTTTCAGTGAGCTGGTTTCTGAAAAAGTACCCCTCATTGGAATTGAGCCTTCATGCATTTTAACTTTTCGCGATGAATATACGGATTTAGTGGATGAGAATTTAAGAAGCGATGCCATCAAATTATCGAAAAATTGTCTGCTCTTCGAAGAATTTATTCTTCAAGAAGTGGAGAAAGGAAATATAAATTCATCAGATTTTAGCTCCGAAACGATGGAAATAAAACTTCATGGGCATTGTCATCAAAAAGTACTTGCGAGTATCAATCCGACTTTACACATGTTGTCCTTACCTACGAACTATACAGTTACAGAAATAAAATCAGGTTGTTGCGGTATGGCTGGTTCGTTTGGATATGAAAAAGAACATTATGAGCTTTCAATGAAAGTTGGAGAATTGGTATTATTTCCTGATATTCGATCCTCAAAACCTGAAGTGATTATATCTGCACCCGGCACTAGTTGTCGGCATCAAATAAAAGATGGAACAGGTGTAAATGCGTATCATCCCGTTGAAATAATGTTTGATGCACTGAATATTCAGGCGTAATTTATAATTTTGTAACTAATTAGTGTGCAAACTAGTAATAATTAGGCGGTGAATATTGCTTGCACAATATAAAAACATCCTAAATATGGCTCTATTTGCTATACGCATTGTTGTGCCGTCGTGCATTGTTAATATTGAAATATTATGCCTCGTTTATAAAACCATTTTGAGAGTTTTCCATAGACCTCTGTTATTGAATTCCCTTTGAACTCTTTCTCATCATCCATTGTTTCGTTGGCCTTGTTGCTAACGTTTTGAATAAACGCCTGAATCAATGGCGTTTATTTTCTGTTATATGATGTTTCTCTTTCTTAGAACAGATCCTTCTTATAATGAATAATTTATCAAATAATACGTTCATTGCCTCCATCGATTGGAATTTGAGTTCCGGTAGTTTTTGAAAAAGTTTTTCCTAATATTATCACAGCCAATTCTGCTACATCTTTTGAGGTCACATTTACTTTTAAAACATTATTGGTTTTGTATTCTTCAATAGTTAATCCATAATGGCTGGCTCGGGATTTTAATATTTCGTCAGTCCAAATACCGGTGTCGTATACAGCATTAGGATGAAGAATATTTACTCGGATGCCCTTTTCTCCAAGCTCCAATGCAGCAATCCTTCCAAGTTGTGTGAGACCAGCCTTTGCTACAGAATATGCAGATGCCCCTGGTCCTGGTGCAGGAACATTTTTGGATCCAATTATCACAATCGCTGGATCAATTCCCAGAGAAAGGTATGGCAAACATAATGTGAGTAATTGCTGATGGCTAGTAACATTAATATTCATACTCTTATTCCATATTTCATCGTCCATTTCTTCAATGGATAAACTTTTAGGAAAAATACCCGCATTGGAAATTAGCAAGTCCAATCCTCCAAAGTGAGCAACGGTTTTGATAATCGAACTTTCTAATTGTTCTTTATCAGATATATCGCACTCAATACTCATAACTTCAATTTGATTAAAACAGCTATGGATTGATGGGTTAATATCAAGGGCTGCCACAACAGCTCCTTCATCTACCAATCTTTCGACACATGCTTTCCCAATACCACTGGCGGCACCGCTAACTAATGCTATTTTGCCTTGCATGGGTTTTGACGCACCCCCTTTCTTTAGTTTTTCCTGCTCAAGAACCCAGTATTCCATTTCAAACAAATCACTTTTGGCAAGTGTATGCCATCCACCAAGCTGTTCTGCATTGAAAATTGCTTTCATGGTGTGTTTGGCGATGTCTCTGACAATGTTATTGTTTTTCGAACTTGTCCCAAACGTCAAAATGCCATGGCCTGGCCAGACAGCCCACCTAGGTGCCTGATCTAAGCATATCAGGTCTCCATTATTAAATTCATTAAAGTAATTTTCGTACTCATTAGCATAATTGAGTATGGCTTCTTCGTGATCACCTGATAAAACAACGGGGGTTCGTTTAGTCCTGATGATGTGGTCGGGAGTCAGTGGGCCTTTGTTAGTAATATTGACCAGCTCAGTTAGATTGCTAAATGCTGTGCATATTTCTGAATTGTCAAAGTGAGCTATTATTGGTTTTCCCCAAATTTTGGAAATACTTTGCCTTATTTGAGCAATCTCTATCGGGGCAACCGTACCTATCTTTGAATCTTCTAGCTTAACTTTAACTTGATCCGTAAGATAGTTTTCAGCTTTGGTAACAATTTCAATCATCTTATCATAGCTCACCATTGGATCATCATGGAAAGTAAAGACTCCATGATTGAGTAAAATCATACCCTCTATTTTAGTCCAATCAAGGTTCTTCGTCAACTTATAAATCTCTTTGGCAAGTATAAAACCGGGCATAACATATGGAACTATTAGCATATTGTCTGCATAAAGGTCCCGTATTCTTTCTTTTCCATTGGAAGTATTGCTAATGGTTACTACAGCATCTGCATGGGTGTGATCAACAAAGGTGTATGGGATGATTGCATGCAATATTGCTTCAACAGAAGGATTTGGAGCCGATGGATCAGTCATCGCCATTCTCTGATATTTAACCATTTCAACATCAGTGAGATAGTCCAGTCCAGCCATCTGTTGTAGGATCTTAAGCTTCACTGGTGCAAATCCTGCTTCTTCAATTGTAGCTAACTCCCATCCACTTCCTTTTATGTAAATGATCTCCTCTTCTTCCCCAAATATGCTTTTCTCTTTTGTTTTAACAGAAGTATTTCCTCCTCCATGTAGCACTAGATCTTCTTCCTGTCCAAGCAATTGAGAAGTATAAACCCTCAACTTTAAAAGATCGCTTCCTAGTTTCTTTGCTTGTTCTTCATTCCATAAATTTCTCATACATTGTCTTAATTTTATCTAACTATCAATTGAAGTCTAAATACATCTTTTTTATGTTCCGGGAAAAGTTGTAAAATACCTTATTCGTTAGAATCACAAATTTCCCTTTTACTCTCACTTTTTACCACGGCAAATTATTGTACACAAAATTCAACTTGCTTGTCAATTATTCATGGTATTGAAATGTTCGTTAAGGCAGATAGTTTACAAAGTTAAAGGCACATGCTTTACACTAAAATTGTGCTCAACCTTGTTGATTTTTCTTTTTCTCTTATGTCATTTTCATTAAAGTAACCTAAAAA
>PIVJ01000371.1 GCA_003353955.1 Bacteroidota bacterium
AAACTTATAGTTTGATCCTGAAGATCGCACTCTCCACCTTGATCACAAATAGGGCAATCCAAAGGATGATTCAACAAAAGAAACTCCAAAACAGCTTCTCTCGCTTTACGAACCAAAGGAGTTTCTGTAAAAACCCTTATATTATCAACAACAGGAAAAGCGCAAGATGCCTGTGGTTTAGGAGATTTCTCAATTTCTACTAGACATATACGACAATTACCTGCAATATTCAATCGGTGATGGGAACAAAAACGAGGAACCACAACACCCAAAACATCACAAGCTTCAAGAACCGTCGATTTATTAGGTACTCGAAGTTTCACATTGTTGACAAAAATTTCAACCATAATTTAATCTGTTAGCAATACTATAGATCCTTGGTGAAGACGTAGATCCAAAGCTACAGGCTTCAAAGTAGGAGCTATCCACAAATTAGAGTTAATTTTGTGGTCTTGTTTACTGATTATTGTTTTAGAGGACAAAGATTTTTGTCGCGTTTTAAGTGTTGTAGCCCAAGTAGGAAGAACATAACGAGTCAATATAAAATAAAAAGGCAAAAAAGTAAACCCCAACCAAATCAATTGTGGGGCAAAAGATACAGCATCAAATTGAGGCATATAAACAAATAAGGATTTGAACCTTTACAGGCCTTTAACCTTTCTTAATTTCAAAATATGCGAGCAATGAGAATCGAACTCATGCCCCCTGCTTGGCAAGCAGGCGATCTCCCATTAATCTATACCCGCACGCGGGAGTAGGATTTGAACCTACGACCTTCAGATCATGAGTCTGATAAGCTTCCAAACTGCTCCATCCCGCAAAGATTCTTATTAGAATAATAATAATAAATCTAAATTTTTGTATAAAAAATTAAAATTATGTGAGAGTCGGGGGCTAGAACCCCTTTACAAGCCTTATTTCTTGAACTCTCGGGACACAATTACTATACATATTAATCACTTTAAAAAAGTGCTAATGTGTGTTATATATACTTATATATTTTTTTAAAAGTATATGTAAAGCAACCCTTAAAAATATCCAATTCTATAAAAATGTTTCTATTCAGCCACACGTTCCCGTACGGCTACCATGTTACGACTTCATCCCAGTTACTAATCCCTCCCCAGATAGCAATAAGACTGGTTATAACCAAGACAAATCTTAGATATTTCGACCAGCCCTATTGATCACTTTAGGCAAAACTAACTTCCAGCATGTGACGGGCGGTGTGTACAAGGCCCTGGTACAAATTCACCGTGGCGTCCTGATCCACGATTACTAGTGATTCCTCCTTTATGAGGACGAGTTGCAGTCCTCAATCCGAACTTCGATAAAAGTTGGGGATTAACTCTAGATTACTCTTTTGTCACCCTTTGTTTTTACCATTGTAGCATGTGTGTAGCCCAGTTCATTAGGGCCATAAGGACTTGACATCATCTCCCCCTTCCCCCAAATAAAA
>PIVJ01000117.1 GCA_003353955.1 Bacteroidota bacterium
AATCAAATAAAAGCAAAACTTAAAGACACTTCCGAATCTTGGATAGGCGCAACACTTTTTGTGATGAATATCGTAAATTTTGCAAACATCCTAAACTTGACTTTCTGAGGAAGCCCTAAATATTGAAAATTTTTAAAAAAGAGTGCGACATTTTCATAGTTCGGGTATATATATTTGCTAGGTAAGAAATGTCGTCATGCAGATTTCATAGTTAGCAACGCAACAAAAAAGTTGTTATAGGTACATTAAGGGAAGGGGAGCCCTTAGTTAACTTAAAAGGTATAACTTTCAGTTGCAATTTCAACCAAGAAAGAGGCCGGATGGCCTCTTTCTTATGGTAGTATGTTTTGTGTCAGTTATTTGCTTACAATGATCATTTCGTTAATTAAATTTTGAGCCCCGGCCATTTTATCAATAATCAACATTACATACCGAATATCGACACTTATACAGCCTTGCTGTTTGTATCCAAGTGCAATATCTCCGCTCATTCCTTCCCAATTCATATCAAATGCTTATCCGATTAATTCACCATTGGCATTAATTGCCGAACTGCCAGAATTACCACCTATAATATCTAAATTGGTAAGAAAGCAAGTAACAACTGTTCCGTTTTCTTCGTATGGGTCATAATCCTTTGCTTTATAAATGCAAGTTTGTGGTGGAAAGAACCAATGCCTGACTAGATGCTTTTAAAGCTATTTTAATCCGTTTTGAAACAAATAGAATCCATTGGGAAGCCTTGAATATAATAGCTTTCTGTGTCATTTTATTACGTCAACTTTAAACAACTTCATATAGGAAACTTACGAATAAGATTCTTTCTTAGCACAATTTCTTCATTCTTAAAATAATATTCTAATTTTGTATTCCAAAATAGATGTCACGAAAACATAAAACTATGAAAACAAAAGTATTTATGCCAATAATTATAAGTGCAATTATTATCTCTGTTGGCTGCAATCAGGGCGGAAAAACCGATAAGGTGAGTATCATTCCTGCTGGTATTAAACTAACACCTGTATCGGTTGAAATTGTAGAAAATCGTTTGGGGATTTATGCTCCTTTCAAATTAACAAGTGATATTAGCCATTTGTCTGGTAAAGAAAAGCAAATACTTCCAATTTTATTTGAAGTTGCAAATATAATGGAAGAATTATATTGGGAACAAGCTATTGGAAATAAGGATAATTTTTTAGCCAGAATACAAGATCCGGGTACAAAAATATTTACATGGATTAATTATGGTCCATGGGATAGGCTTAATGGAAACAAATCGTTTATTGCCGAGATTGACAGCAAACCAGCCGGGGCAAATTTTTATCCTTCCGACATGACTAAGGAAGAATTTGACGCATTTGACGATCCAAATAAAACCAGCCTTTATACCTTGATAAGAAGAAATAAAGCGGGTATCCTAAAATCGGTCTGGTATCATGAAGCATTTGCTGAAAAGCTCGAGAAAGCTTCAAGTCTGTTAAAGCAAGCGGCAAAACTCGCAGAGGATACAGGCTTCAAAAATTATTTGACTTTGCGTGCCGAAGCATTAATAACTGATGAGTATCAGGCAAGTGATTTCGCATGGATGGACATGAAAAATTCGAACATTGATTTTGTGGTAGGACCAATTGAAAATTACGAAGATGCACTTTATGGGTACAAAGCTGCTTTTGAATCCTTTATCTTAATTAAAGATATAGAATGGAGTAAGAAACTTGCTAAATATGGCGAACTGTTGCCCATACTTCAGAAAGGACTTCCTGTTGAAGATGAGTATAAAAAAGAGGTTCCCGGGGCAAATGCCGATATCAATGCTTACGATGTAATTTATTATGCCGGAGACTGCAATGCCGGGAGCAAAACCATTGCTATCAATCTTCCAAATGATGAGGAGGTGCACTTAAAAATAGGTTCGCGTAAGCTTCAATTAAAAAATGCAATGCGTGCTAAATTTGAAAAAATTTTGGTGCCAATTTCAAAAACGTTAATTGACCAAAGTCAGCAGAAATACATCAAGTTTGATGCATTTTTTGAAAACACCATGTTCCATGAAGTGGGTCATGCAATGGGTATAAAAAATACGCTTGATGGAAGTCAAACTGTTCGTGAGGCCCTAAAAGAAAAATATTCATCCATGGAGGAAGCAAAGGCTGATGTTATGGGTTTGTATCTCGTGACCAAATTATATGAAATGGGAGAATTAACAAAAGGGGCGGTAATGGATAACTATGTGACTTTCTTTGCAGGGATTTTCCGTTCAAGTAGATTTGGTGCAGCTAGCGCCCACGGAAAAGCAAATATGATGCGTTTCAATTATTTTACTGACCACGGCGTTTTCACCAGAAGCAATGAAGGAATTTACACCATTCATTTTGATAAAATGAAAGAAGCCGTTATTGGTTCCATGCAAGACATTCTACATATTCAGGGTGATGGAAATTACGAGGCTGCTACACAACTAATATTGGAAACAGGAGTGGTAATGCCAATGCTTCAAGGTGATTTAGATCGACTGGAAAATGCCAATATTCCGGTTGATATTATTTTTGAACAAGGATTAAAGAATCTAGACCTAAACTAATTATATTAACCAAAACTAAAACTATGAAAAAAGTGGTCATTTTATTGTGTGTCGCATGTATTGTAGTTGTTTCATGCAACACAGAGGAACAAAAGGTGGAAAGTACCAATCCGTTTTTCAGTGAATATAATACTCCATTTCAGGTTCCACCATTTGAAGACATCAAAATTGAGTATTATATGCCAGCCTTTGAAAGAGGGATGACAGAACACAAAGAAGAGGTTACAAAAATTATCAATAGTACTGAGAAAGCAACTTTTGAAAATACGATAGAAGCACTCGATAACGCTGGTGAAATACTTGGAAAAGTTGCAACGGTATTTTTCAATGAAGCAGGTATCAATACAAACGATGAGCTAGATTCGCTTCAAATGGTGATAGCTCCTATACTTGCTGCTCATGGCGACGAGATCAGGCTTAACCCAACGTTTTTCAAACGAATTAAAGAAGTTTATGATAGCAGAGATGAGCTCGGATTGAATGCTGAGCAGCTCTTTATTCTTGAAAATCAGTACAAAGGGTTAGCAAGAAATGGTGCAGAATTAGATAGCGCAAATAAAGAAGAGTTAAAAATCATCAATCAAAAATTATCAGTTCTAACGGTTCAATTCGAACAAAATGATTTAGCAGAAGCCTATAGATTCAAACTTGTCATCGAAAATGAAGCAGACCTGGCTGGCTTACCAGAATCTGTTAGAGATGCTGGTGCGGCGGCGGCGAATGCAGAAGGACTAGAAGGGAAATGGGTTTATACCACTAAACGACCAAGTATGTATCCTTTTTTGCAATATTCTGCTCAAAGAGACTTGAGAGAAAAGTTGTACATGGCTTATACTAATCGAGGCAATCATGATGACGACAAAGACAATAAAGAGATTGTTGCAAAAATCATGAAACTCCGTGTTGAAAGAGCAAACTTATTGGGTTACAAAACCCATGCTCATTTAACATTGGAACCACGTATGGCCAGAACACCAGACAAAGCTATTGCTCTTTTAGACCAACTAATGGAAGCTGCTTTACCTATCGCCAAAAGCGAAGCAAAACAAATGCAAGCTGTGATTGATAAAGAAGGTGGAAACTTCAAACTAGCCTCATGGGATTGGTGGTATTATGCCGAGAAGATCCGCATGGAAAAGTATAATTTAGATGAAAACGAGGTTCGCCCTTACTTTAAGTTAGACAATGTCAGAGATGGTGCTTTCTGGGTTGCAAAGCAATTATACGGAATTACATTTACTCCGATTAATAACATTCCACTTCCTCATCCAGATGCTCAGGCATTTGAGGTTAAAGATGCTGATGGAAGTCATTTATCTGTTTTATACATGGATTTCCACCCTCGCGAAAGTAAAGGTGGTGGTGCATGGTGTGGTGGTTACCGCGATCATCATTTTGAAAAAGGTAAAGAAATTATGCCTGTAATAACTGTGGTTTGTAATTTTACAAAACCTGCTGGTGATACTCCTTCTTTATTAAGTATGGATGAAGTATCTACTTTGTTTCATGAGTTTGGCCATGCCCTAGATGGAATGTTTTCGCAAACAACTTATCAAAGTGGATTTATTGCCTGGGATTTTGTTGAGCTACCCTCTCAAATTATGGAACATTGGGTAACTGAGCCTGAGGTCTTAAAACAGTACGCAAAACATTATCAAACTGGTGAAGTGATTCCTGAAGCATTGGTTAATAAAATGGACGCCGCAAGCAAATTCAATCAGGGATTTGTAAACGTTGAGGTTCTTGCTGCTTCTTTACTCGATCTTGCATATCACACCATCGAAAAACCAATTAATATTGATGTTGCTAAATTCGAAAAAGAGTATTTAAAAAGCATTGGTTTAATACCGGAAATTGAGTCGAGATACAGAAGCACTTATTTTGGTCACATAATTAATGGTTATGATGCTGGATATTACAGCTATACATGGGCGGCCGTTTTAGATCATGATGCCTACGAAGCATTTAAAGAGAATGGTATTTTCGATAAAGAAACGGCTAGCAGATTTAGAACCGCAATTTTAGAAAAAAATGGTATTGAAAACGCTATGGAAATGTTTGTTAATTTCAGAGGCAGAGAACCTATTATTGATCCATTATTGAAAAATAGAGGGCTTAATTAAAAATTAAATTATTATAGAATTTAAAGGCGGGATATTTTCTCGCCTTTTTTATTTTTAGGTGATCGATGTAAAATTGCTATTTGTCTTTATCAATTTATAGCGGGTATAAATTAAGGGCTTAGCTACATCTTTCTCATCCTATTTTCATAAATTTAGTCCCACTTAATCAATTATTTAATTAAAAAATTAGCTGTGAAAAAACTAATAATGTTTGTTTGCATAGCCAGCTTAGGACTAGCTGCATGCAACACTCAGGAAGAACAAGTCGCCGATAATGGTAATCCGTTTTTTTCTGAATTCAATACTCCTTTTCATGTTCCTCCATTTGATAAAATTAAAGCCGAGCATTATATGCCTGCTTTTTTAGAAGGCATGAAATTGGAAAAAGCCGAAATTGAGGCTATTGTAAATAACCCAGAGGCACCAACTTTTGAAAATACAGTGGTTGCTTACACCCGCACTGGAAGTTTCTTAAGCAGAGTTAGTTCTGTTTTTGGTGGTCTAAGCGGTGCAAATACGACTGACGAATTGAAAGCAATCCAAAAAGAACTTTCTCCTATCCGTTCAGCTCATAGTGACGAAATCAGATTAAATCCTGTTTTATTCCAAAGAATTAAAACGGTTTATGAGGAAAGAGAAAAATATAACCTTGAACCTGATGCACTTTTCATGCTTGAAAACTTATACGGAAGTTTTGTAAGAAATGGTGCCAATTTAGAAGATGAAGCTAAGGAAGAACTTAAAAAGATTAATGTAAAAACCTCTGGTTTAAGAGTTCAGTTTGGTCAAAATTTATTGGAAGAAACCAATGGTTACCAACTAATTATTGATAACGAGGCAGATTTGGATGGCCTACCTGAAAATATTAGAGCACTTGGCGCAGAGCAGGCAGAAATTGACAGTTTGCCTGGCAAATGGGTTTACACAACTCAACGTGCAAGCATGTATCCATTTTTAACTTATTCAAAAAAACGTGATTTACGTCAACAAATATACACTGCATACACTATGCGCGGTGATAATGACAATGGGTTTGATAACAAAAAGATATGTTCTGAAATCTATAAATTAAGACTTAGACGTGCGAACTTATTAGGTTATAAAACCCATGCCGATTTAATCCTTTCTACTAGAATGGCAAAATCTTCCGAGCGTGTTTATGATTTATTAGACCAAATTTGGTGGCC
>PIVJ01000372.1 GCA_003353955.1 Bacteroidota bacterium
ATATCTTTTATTGTGATTAAAAGTGTGTATAGGGACATCTTTTCGTATTGAGGGGAACAATCACTCATGGGCTCGATCTATTCAGCTGGTCTTACGCCGCAACGTACCATCCTAACTGAATGTACACCTATGGTGTGTATACGCTGTTTCAAACGGATATAACTTGATCAGTTAATCTCTATTCAGTCGCTACACACGGGGCGGCTCTGTTCTATGTTTGGGTTGAGTTGTATTCCCTGTCCCAAACTTCTGCGGTTCTCGTACCTGGATCGATGATACGAGGCTCTTCTTCAACCGCCAATCATCACACGCGCAATTAAGTCGTTGTAGCAATCAAACAAATAATCTTATTCACTATTTTACTATCCTTAGTTCCGGACACCCGAAGAGTGTTGCGTAAAATAGTTTAGGTCCAGTTTAACAATGCAGCTGTTACGCAACTGTGACGCAGCGGTTACACAGCGGTTACACAAAAGTGCAACTATTTGTATGGCTTTAAAACGTGAAACGTGTTTTTTTCGAGTAGGTTACATGACAACCATTCGTTCAATCAACTAATTACTCTATCACACATCGTAACAGTGTGTTACGGGGCGGATTTCAACCCAAAGGTTCCAAATATCGCTGGGCCCCGTATCCTGCAATAAAGTGACTCACTGTTATGTTTGTAGAAGCTAGGCGGCCTGCAGTGGCCAATGTTTATTCCAGTAACTTGTAATTGGGTAACATTGTCGTGTTAGGACGGTTACACGTGCGAACCCTGGTAAACCCCCAGGAAAGTAAAGATCGAAGGATTACCTTGCGATCCAGGCTTGCTAGGTACCTATAGATACGTTAGTTGGATTTCTGAGGTTATCAGTAATCCATTGGTGTAAGTTAGAGGGTCAGAGGACCCGGGGCTAGAGAGATACGGTAGGTCTCTCGTTGACATGTGTTTAGTGACTCAGTGTTGGGGCCCAATGATGAATCGCTTCATCGTTGGGGTTAAGTATATGATGCATCGTTAAGGATGCATATAGGTGATGCATTGTTGGGGTCTGCACTTAGATGACCCATTGTTGGGACCTGCATCTAAGTGACCCATAGTAGTAGCCTGCATACAGCTGACCCATCATTGGGGTCAGCGGGTAGATGATTCAGTGTTAGGAGGAGATGAACGGAGGTGATTCGCTGGGGGCGAATCACTCCTATATTCTCGTCCAAATTTACAGTGGTCGTATATCGCCCCATTATTGGGAGTTAAAATTTCTAGGATTGGATCAAAATGTTCCGCTTGATGTGAGGCGTCTGATGGAGTAGTTTGAGAGCACGAGGAGGTTGATTGAGTAGGCTAAAGCTGTGAAGATTGACTTGTATAGGTTGGGAGAACAGGTGACACCCAACGATGAACCTGATTCATCATTGGGGATTATGTTGGTGATGCATCGTGAGTATGCATATAGTTGACCCATCGTTA
>PIVJ01000373.1 GCA_003353955.1 Bacteroidota bacterium
GTAGAAATCAGTGATTAGAGTGATGTGTTGAGGTATCAAGTCAAGACAGCACTGAGGAGATACAGAAGTTCTCAAGTCTTATAAAGAAGACAAGGGGTTTGAAAATTGTAATGGATGACAACAGGAAAATGCCTACTGCGCATGTGCAGTAGGGAATCGACAATTTCTATTGGCTTAGCTCTTATTAGATAAGGAGCCTATTGTCTGGGGCCCAGACAGCATGGTGCCGTACCGGGTCTGTGTTTGTATAGCCAAATGTGTTGACAGTATTGTTTTATCTAATCTCTCAAGGTGTGTTAGTTAAAGGGGGTGACACCTGGTTATCTTTTTGTAGATACTACAGGGTCCCCGTGTTGTTATTATTCTTGTAATAAAGTGATTTTGCAAACATTGGGTGGGTTGTAAGTTGTGGTGTTCTGATAATTATTTTTGTGGGGAATAGTTATCGAATCCATCAGGTAGTGTAGAATAGTGTTTTTGGCTGTTTATTTGCCGTGGGAACACTGTAATAATAATTTTCTGGTATTGGAAAAATTATTTTTTGCTGGAAAATGTTATTGTCTAAAAATGTTTTTTAGGTCATTCTAAGACTTTTTTGTTTCCAAGTGGAAAAACTTTTTTTGTTGACAAAAATATTTTTTGTTTAAAACCCGTTTTAGACCATTTTAAGCCTTTTTAATTTTTTGGGAAAAAGTTTTTTTGGTGCTGATTGTCAGTTGGCTAGGTCAGGCTTAGTCAGCTCTGATCGTCACTTGTCCATCAGCCGGGATGGTAGTTTTCCACATGTTTGGGAAGCAGTTGTGGATCTTGCTTGTGTTTGCATGAGAGAAGATGGAGCCTATTCCTGGCATTTCCTGGGGTGGAAATGTAAGGTATTGTGTGGTAAGGTATATGGTGCCTGGTCCTGGTATTTCCTGTGGGGGAAATATGTGGTGAGTTTTGGTAAGGTATATGGTGCCTATAGTTGTTTTTTTCTTTTTTGATGATCTTCAAAGCACTGGAGGTTATTTCCAGGGGTGCATTTTTGGGAATCATTAAAGAAATGCAGTTTGAGTACAGGGGTGAAGTTTTTTGAGAATAAGTTGTGTATCTCTATGTTATTTATTTTTCCACGGGTAGTTGGCCGTGGGTGATGTTTTGTTTGTTGTTTAGAGATTCTTATTTTCAAGTTCCAAGTTTTGTAAAGGTGATTTCAGTGTTTGGTGGTAGGTAAGCTCTGTATGTGAGTTACTGGTTTCCCATTGTAAAGTATAGGGGACTTGTGGGATTTGAGTGTGAAATAAATTGCCAAACAGGAAAGTCACTTCTACGCATGCGTGAGTGGCTGAGTTGACGGAGGCTCTATTTTTGCTCAGACGTCGGCACATAGGAGTCTACTAAGACGTCGGCACTTTTTTGACCGGTCTACTCTTATGTCGGCAAAATTAGACTATTTAAAGAGAGGTTTCCCGTCAGG
>PIVJ01000374.1 GCA_003353955.1 Bacteroidota bacterium
ATAAAGAAATTGGATGTGTATTAACATTTCAGAACGTTGTTTGTGAATAACTTTTATGTTTAGTTGATTTATATCTCTGGTATACTGGCGTATTTGAACGATTGTTTTTTGTTGAAGCCAAATATTAGGTTCTCCATGGGCTGTTTTTCTAAAATCAAGCAATATCAACAATTCTGACATTTTCTTTTTGATAACTATCAGGCTAAAAATTTGGAAATAAATCGTTATTCTAACTACTTTTGAAGAAAACAAGAACGCTTGGATAAAGATCGAACCATACAGGAACTTATTGATAAAGTTGATTTATTATCTTCCCATATTGCGGAGCTTGAAGCAGAAAATAAATCTATAAAAAAACGTCTATCCAGGCTCAAGATCACGAACAAAGCTTTAATGTCTGAAAATGCAGAGTTAAAAGCTCGTTTAAACAGCAATAGTAAAAACAGCAGCCAGCCCCCCTCAAGTGATTGGTATAAAAAGAAGCCTGCATTTCCAACAAAGAAAAACGGCAAACAGGGAGGGCAGAAAGGCCATAAAGGTAAAACCTTACATCAGGTCAAAAAGCCCGACAATACAATAGGTTGTAGGCCTGAGAGTTGTGATTGTGGGCATATTTTTTCCCAGAGGGAAATGAGGTTAGCTGAAAAACGACAGGTTTTTGATTTACCACAACCAAAATTAGAGGTTACCGAATACCAGATATACAAAGCAGTGTGTCCTGTTTGTGTAGGGCATAAAGGATGTCCACCAAAAGGGGTAAATGCACCTGTACAATATGGCAATGGGGTAAAGTCCTA
The DNA here is from genome assembly GCA_003353955.1 of Bacteroidota bacterium. Classification (GTDB taxonomy): domain Bacteria; phylum Bacteroidota; class Bacteroidia; order Bacteroidales. Next base: position 798 of record PIVJ01000374.1, read on the forward strand.
TGCTGTATTGCTGAATGTACATTTTAAACTTCCATTCAAAAAAATACAATTGCTCTTTGGTGATTTATTTGGTTATCCAATAAACGAATCAACGGTATATTCAGCATCCGGGCAATGTTACGAAAATCTTGGAGAAAGCGAAAGAATAATAAAATCCAAAGTAGCAGGCCAGCAAGTGATCCATGCTGATGAAACCGGTATACGGGTATTAGGGAAGTTACATTGGCTCCATACGGCAACAACATCGCTTTACACCTATCTTTTTGTACACGAAAAACGAGGAGGGGAAGCATTAAAAAGCGACAAATCCGTATTGGACAAAATTACAGGTTGGCTAGTTCATGATTGTTGGAGCAGTTATTTTAGTTTTAGAGGATTTAAACATGCAATTTGTGGCGCACATATTCTCAGGGAACTAGAAGGACTGGTGGAAAGGAGTGAAAATAAATGGCCGAAAGTTTTTAAACTGTTTTTGATGGGTGTTTATGAGATGCCTTTTGAAGAAAGGGTAAGACGACGAAAACAAATTGAAGACAGGTACAAGTTCATTTGTAATATTGGTGAAAAATCTGAACCTCCACCAAAGAAAACATCTGGGAAAAGAGGTAGGTATAAACGAACTAAAGGTCGAAATCTTGTTGAGCGCTTAATTAG
>PIVJ01000375.1 GCA_003353955.1 Bacteroidota bacterium
AAACTTATAGTTTGATCCTGAAGATCGCACTCTCCACCTTGATCACAAATAGGGCAATCCAAAGGATGATTCAACAAAAGAAACTCCAAAACAGCTTCTCTCGCTTTACGAACCAAAGGGGTTTCTGTAAAAACCCTTATATTATCAACAACAGGAAAAGCACAAGATGCCTGTGGTTTAGGAGATTTTTCAATCTCTACTAGGCATATACGGCAATTACCAGCAATATTCAATCGGTGATGGTAACAAAAACGAGGAACCACAACACCCAAAGCATCACAAGCTTCAAGAACCGTTGATTTTCTAGGGACTCGAAGTTTCACATTGTTGACAAAAATTTCAACCATAATTTAATCTGTTAGCAATACTATAGACCCTTGGTGAAGACGTAGATCCAAAGCTACAGGCTTCAAAATAGGTGCTATCCACAAATTAGATTTAACTTTGTGGTCTTGTTTACTGATTATTGATTTAGAGGACAAAGATTTTTGTCGAGTTTTTAGCGTTGTAGCCCAAGTAGGAAGAAAATAACGAGTCAATATAAAATAAAAAGGCAAAAAAGTAAACCCCAACCAAATCAATTGTGGGGCAAAAGAAACAGCATCAAATTGAGGCATATAAACAAATAAGGATTTGAACCTTTACAGGCCTTTAACCTTTCTTAAAATATGCGAGCAATGAGAATCGAACTCATGCCCCCTGCTTGGCAAGCAGGCGATCTTCCATTAATCTATACCCGCACGCGGGAGTAGGATTTGAACCTACGACCTTCAGATCATGAGTCTGATAAGCTTCCAGACTGCTCCATCCCGCAAATCTTTGTATTAAAAGAACAAACCTTAATTTTTGTGTAAAAAATATAAATTATGTGAGAGTCGGGGGCTAGAACCCCTTTACAAGCCTTATTTCTTGAACTCTCGGGATACAATGACTATACATACTAATCACTTAAAAAAAGTACTAATGTGTATATACTTAAATATATATATATATATATATAAATATATGTAAAGCAACCCTTAAAAATATCCAATTTCATAGAAATATTTCTATTCAGCCACACGTTCCCGTACGGCTACCATGTTACGACTTCATCCCAGTTGCTAATCCCTCCCCAGATAGCAATAAGACTGGTTATAACCAAGACGAATCTTAGATATTTCGACCAGTCCCATTGATCACTTTAGGCAGAACCAACTTCCAGCATGTGACGGGCGGTGTGTACAAGGCCCTGGTACAAATTCACCGTGGCGTCCTGATCCACGATTACTAGTGATTCCTACTTCATGAGGACGAGTTGCAGTCCTCAATCCGAACTTCGATAAAAGTTAGGGATTAACTCTAGATTACTCTTTTGTCACCCTTTGTTTTTACCATTGTAGCATGTGTGTAGCCCAGTTCATTAGGGCCATAAGGACTTGACATCATCTCCCCCTTCCCCCAAATAAAA
>PIVJ01000118.1 GCA_003353955.1 Bacteroidota bacterium
ATAAACATTCTCTGCATTCAGAGAATCTGCTTGGGCTTCTCTAAACAGGGCATCTGCTTGCCCTATCAATTGCTCGGACTCTGCTTTTGCATAAATTAGTGAAGCGTAGGCACTACGTATCTCTTCGATACCCGGGCTTACTTCATTTTTCATACAGCTTGATAACATCAACACTGAAACGAAAAATGCGATAATTGTCATTTTGATTTTCATGAGTTTTTTTTTAAGTTTAAAAATAATTATAGTTTACAAATAGAAATTCCCTTTTTTTTGTAAGTGAATTCCACGAATTAGAAGCAAATATACCCTTTTCAATCCTGGTATAAAAAAAACTTCTTATACTAATAGGAGAATTGCAAACTCACCTATATAGGAATGAGGTTTAAAAGCCTGTGTAGTAGGTATTAAAGACTGTTCCATTTATTATGAAGAATATTGCAAAAAATGTGTATATTTGACCAATAGTTAAGTGTTTTACGATTTGGGAAAAAGCTTTTCCCCTAATAAATAAAAACGAAATGTAATTAAGTAGAGGGTTTTTGAATAGATTGATTTTAATATGTTTACAGAAGGTACATCCAAAGAGAAAGTATTATTTAGCTTGCACAAATTTGTGAAACTGATTATAACGTTCAATTGCAAATTTAATAATTTATTTATGAACAGCAAGTTGTTGAAAAGTATGATGTTTATTTTGCTCTTAACACTAAGCAATACTGCAATTTGCCAGGTGAAAACACCTATTAATCTTGAGAAGTACGCTCAAACATTTATAAAGGGGGATTTTATTCTGGGATATGTTAACTCTGATTTTGCTTTTTACATTCTCACTAAAACGGAATATTGGGAATTGAAACTGATTGGAGATACACCTGAAACTACACGCGAATGGGAAAAGAGTTTTTATCAACGTAATGATCTTTTTGCAGATAATGTTGAAATAGATGAACTTACCTGGATTTCGGATAAGAATACAGCCTATTTGGTTGCAGAGGGAAGCGGACTTATATACGAGTTTACTGGAAGCAAAATTATTAGGTTGGAGAATTCTTACGATCAACGATCCAATGCTGCATCAGCATATTTTATACATAATAATTACATCTATAATTTTAGCGGCTATGGATTTTGGCAGTACCCTTCATTTATCTCCAAGTATAATTTGAAGACTAGGAAGTTGTCTGCTTATTTACCTGATGGTGGCATTCTTGTTCCACCTTCTTCAATTCGGCCTTTAAACTTATTTAATGAGGAGGAGAAATCATTGTATGTTTGGGGTGGGGTTAGAGTGATATATAGTAATTCTGTGCCAAGTTTAATAAGTAATACGAACGATCTTTGGCGTTTAAACTTAGCAACTAAGCAATGGAATATGATTGGAGAAATGAATATTCCAGTTGTTTTTTCTGATAATAGGGATACGGATACGTTTATAAATTTTAAATCAGATAAAGAATTGTTTTGCATACTTGGTACCCGACTATTTGTATTTAATGTTCTTGATAATCGAATTTCAACCTATAAAATCAGTGAGAACTTTGATTTAGTGGTTGATGCCAACATACAACCTGCGTACAGCCATGCTAGTAAAGTATTATTGTTATCAACCTTGCCTTATCCTAACCAAAATGTTAGAAGGGTTCAATTTGTTAGCTTGTCAAATTATAAATCTGAACTGATATCAGAAACAAAGCTACAAAAGACACATCTTAAGACTTACCTGAGGATAGCTATTCTGGTTCTTTTCATTATTGGCCTATCGTACTTAAGCTATTATCTGTACAAGAACTATTTTATTTATCGCAATAAATTAATCATCATTCGTTCAACCAAAACAATTAAATTTAATACTAAGTATATTAAGGTACTGGACACCGAAGAGTCGGAATTGGTTTTTTGGATTGCTCAAAGTGAGGGATTCGTTTCTACCAATTACATCATGGATCGGCCATCAGATGGATCCCAGTCATACGAAAGTATGAAGAAAAGAAAACTGAATACAATGAAATCTATTGAGGTAAAATTAGGTTCTTATTCTCAAGTTAATAAATCTGTTTTTATCGAGCGCAAGTCTTCTGAAGATTTAAGGCTAAAAGAATATAAGCTTAACAGCGCTTGGATTATTCTTAAAGATTAAAAAAGAGTTATCGGGTTAAGAGTTAAAAGTTCAGTTTGATAGCTATCCTTTCCGTCACCCTTTGTAGGAGGTATTTTTCATCATTTCGCATAGACAGTAAAAAGAAGAACAGACCTTTTCGCCAAGATTTTAGGTCTGAGATTTATTATTGAAATTTATCATCCCTGTTTTGAAGGAATATAATCGTTGTACAAAATAGCTGTATGTAACTACAATAATTGTAGTTAATATTTTTGAGAATGTTGCATATAATCCTAAATTTTCGACAAAAAGCTTTAGAAGTAAATAGTTCAGGATTATTGCTCCGACTACTGTAATTCCGTATCTGAATAACTGTATACGACCAATAATTAAAGAACTCGTAAAGGTTATGTATTTAGCCAAAAGAAACCCTGAGGTAAATGTTATTGGGAACACAAAAATGAAGGCGGCAATATGCGGGCTAATTGCTATAAATCCCAGATCAACTATTTGCTTTTCAAGGATAAAACGATAAAAAATAATGTAAAGTACAATATCAAAAGCCATATTTGCACCTCCGGTTACAGCATACCTGAATGTTTCCAATGGGATTATTTTTTTAAAAGGAGGATACGTAAAATCAATGATCTGATTTATTACTCTTCTGAATAAATGTAAAGGATTTTTCATAGTTACTTTTTGTATTCCTAAAACAAAGGCTAAAGCAAACGCAATAACTAAGGGTGTTTATGAAATGCAAATTAGCGTTGCGAAAATAGAAAATTAATTTGTATTTTGATAAGAATTTCTAATTGTTATTAATCCAGGTTAATGTGCTTGAGTAATTAGAATTGTAAATTATTACTTTCCGGTACATATCTTTTAAGTATTCGAGTATCAGTTGATTATATTGGATTAGCAACAGGGTTAACAACAGAAAAAATATTGCTTCAGGAAAATATTAACAGGGAAGTGAAAAGAAGTAATCTCGTCCGTAACTTCACCTTCACAAATTTACTCAATTATTTTTGGAATTAACTGCATAAAATTTTTAGCAATTTCTTTTTCCTCCGAAATTTTAGCATACGCCAGCATTGATAATTTTTTTGAATAAATCAATTTCAACATGTTCCATAATTCATTAACGTTGGTGAGTAGGGGAGAAGATTCAACTATTTTTTTGTGATTCCATCCTGAAGGTTCATCAAACGCCTTCTGTTGTGTTCCAGAATTGAGTTAACATCTGCTTTGAATTGTTCCATCCTTAAATAGGCAGAACATTCTTTATTATTTGCCAGGTAGTGGAGGTAATAAAAGTGCCTGATTTTACCGGATAGTTCTTCCAATGAATTATCAGCATACGAGAAGCGAAGTAATGAAACCAATTTTCCAATAAGGGTTTGTTTCAAGTTCAGTGCCTTTATGCTAAATGAGTCCAGCCCATTTTACGGACTAAATCCGTTTGATTATTCTTTTCCATATATTCTCCGATTATACTTTGTATTTTAGTTTTCAAGTATGGATAGGGATTGGCAAAAAAAATTACTTCAACAATTATGGAGTTGGAAATGGATTCAAAAGCTTTTGCATTTGTTGTTGGATACCCATAAACGGACTTCCGAAACCTTGAGCCTTTACTTATAAGCCCATCAATTCTAATTTCTTTCAGATCTCGGGCAATTTCTTTCTCAACCGATCGGATAATTGTTTGTAGCTGGTTTCCAGTAGTTCCTGGTACGTCAATCACTGCAATGCCCACATCCTCAGAAAATCGGTTAATCTATGATTACAATTGAACGTTACCAATTTAAGGTTTTAATGGCAATAATTGTTGACGATAAATAGAGTTTAAATAATAGTTAGTGTTAATAATAAATAATATATATTTGTTGAACTAATACAACATTAAGCTTAAAAAGAAGATATAATGATGGATAAATTAAACAATGATTGGTTAGCTATGAGTGATGGTGCTCTTGTTAAAACAATAGGAGTATTTATAAAACATCATCGTATTACACAAAATAGAACCCAACAAGAGATTGCAGATAATGCTGGTATTAATCGTACAACATTAAGTTCTTTAGAGAATGGGGGTGTTGTAACGATTTCTACACTAATACAGGTATTACGTGTGCTAGACTTGTTATATATAATGGAGGTGTTTGAGGTAAAGGAACAAATAAGCCCCATTGAGCTAGCTAAATTAGAACAACGAAAGAGGCAGAGAGCCAGTAATAAAAAAGGTAATAATCAACCTAAAAGTGATTGGTAATGGTAAACACGGCTTTTGTAAATATATGGGGTGAGACGATAGGGGCTATTGCTTGGGATGAGAATGCACAATTAGGAAGCTTTGAATATAATTCAGTATTTAAATCAAAGCGTATAAACTTAGCTCCATTAAAAATACCCATAGCATCTGGAAAACAAATATTCTCGTTTCCAGAACTACGGAATAATTCAACATTTAATGGTTTGCCTGGATTATTAACTGATTCTCTACCTGACAAATATGGTAATCAATTAATCGACACTTGGTTGGTAGATCAGGGAAGGGCTTTAAATTCCATGAATCCGGTTGAAAAACTTTGTTTTATCGGTACTCGTGGAATGGGAGCTTTAGAGTTTGAACCCTCCAAATTTAAAAAGACAATAAACACATTTAGTGTTAATGTAGATGATCTGGTTAATATCTCAAAAAAAATATTGAATAAACGTGAAAATTTTGAAGCCAACCTTAATAGAGATGAGAAAGGCGCAATGACGGATGTTCTCAGGGTAGGAACATCTGCCGGAGGAATGAGAGCAAAAGCCATTATTGCATTTAATGAAAAAACAGGACAGGTAAGATCGGGACAAACACGTGCACCTCAAGGGTATGAGCACTGGTTAATAAAATTAGATGATGTAAATGATCAACAATTGGGCGATCCAAAAGGGTATGGCCGCATTGAGATGGCATATTGCTTAATGGCAATTGATTGTGGAATCGAGATGATGGAGTGTCGCCTATTAGAAGAAAATAATCGAGCTCATTTTATGACAAAACGTTTTGACCGTGAAGGAAGTGAAAAAAAACATCACATTCAAACCCTATGCGCCATGCAGCATTTTGATCATAACGAAGTGCTAAGTTATAGTTATGAACAATTGTTTCAAACGATGCGGCTAGTAAGATTACCACATCCTCAAGCGGAACAAATGTTCAGAAGAATGGTTTTTAATGTGTTGGCAAGCAATTGTGATGATCACACCAAAAATATTGCATTTAGACTGAAAGAAGGGGAGGAGGCATGGGAATTAGCTCCGGCTTATGATATTACTTGGTCGTTTGACCCTACAAGCGAGTGGGTAAGTCAGCACGCCTTGAGTGTAAATGGGAAAAGAAAGAACATTTCTAAAGATGACCTGCTCTCTGTAGCAAAATCTATCAATGTTAAAAAAGGAAATCAAATCATTGAACAAATCTCTGATGTTGTTAAGAAGTGGCCAGCTTATGCTGAACAAACAAAAGTAAACCCTAAAAAAAGAGACCATATTAGCTCAACCTTAATTGCATTTTGATAAGCTCGTTTTGTTTTTTCTCATAATCATATAGTTTTGATTGGATATTTCATATTAGCGATTTATGGAGAGTAATTGCACCCTGTAAGGTACTATTGCTTATACATTTTGCTATGTGCTATTTTTCCATTTTCACTATATATTTTAATGATAATTAATCCAGTAGGAAGTTTCGAGATATCAATTGTCTCACTCTTGTC
>PIVJ01000119.1 GCA_003353955.1 Bacteroidota bacterium
CTCCTTCATAGTTAATTGTTTGAAAGTTTTTAACCATCGAAGGTGCTCCGTTGAATACAAATGTAACATTTGAATTGTATGTAGTTCCGTAAAATACTCCTCTAGCAGTTGTATTAGGAGCTAAAGTGTAATGCTTGTATATTTTACCAGCGTTAGTTGTAAAGTAGTTATCATTAAGACTAAATATTTGTTTAGGCTTATAATCAAAAAGACTTGTCCACCCTTTTACACCTTCATCAAAAGACAAAGTAGAAAAAGATTCTCCAGTTGCTGAACGCAATTTAGATTCTATAGATAAAACATATTGCTTATTGTGAGCATCCCAACCGCCAAATATTCCAGTTGATTTTGCTGTAGATAATTTATCTCTAAAGAAATCGGTCATACCATAATTAGATATTAGAGTAATTCCATCCATTGATAATCTACACACAACATTTTGATTTCTATCTGTAAAATATTTTCTATAGCCATTGACCGCAAAAGATTCTGGGTCTGTTGATATCCCATACTCACCTCCAAACGCAACATTTTGACCTATAACTAAATTACGGCTAGTAACACTAGCATTGCCTTCAGCTGAATATATAGCGTCTTTGTCTATTAAAGATTTACTTACTTTACTTTCTTGAAATATAATAAGATTTGTATCTTCAGCATAAAGCTTCTGTATTGATCCATTAGCCGGGTCTATAGTCCTTGTTATATCTTCTCCTACGCTAAACTGATTAGTAGCATTAAAACTTGTTCTAGAATTAAATACACCTGAATGTATTAAACCACTAAACCTATGTGATTGTTTAGGCTCGTCTTCCACAGAATAAGCCTTAACGCCGTAATCAACAGAAGTATTATTGTATCCGCCTCTTATTCTAGATTCTTCTATAAGCCAATCACTATCAGCGGTTCCAACGTAAGCTTTAGGTATATTGCTAAAATCTATAATCTTTCCGAAAGTTATAGGGGAGGCCACTGGAATAACGTCGACAGGAGCAACGGCAGCTACAAAATAAGGATTTGGATTAACTGTTGGATCTGCTTCCACTATGGTGCTCGTATACTTTTTATCTACTCCCCCTATTTGATATGTTATAGTAAATTCCTGTCCTACGCTAATTTGATTAACGGATGCAGTTCCTCCAAAAACTATTGTTGTTCCAGTATTGCTAGCGTAAGCAATGTTCAAAACTCCAGGAGTTACATCAGTTATAGTCTTGATTTTTTTTAACCAGAATGTATTAAAGTACTTAAGTTCTATAATTGCTGCCATTTATTAAGATATTATTTTTATTCTAGATGTAGCGTATGGTGTTAGTGGTGCTGAGCCAATGTCCGGATCCAATGGCGATGTTTGTATAGCGTTAACTCCAAAGTTAGTGTTTGATGAATTAAATACTTTAATACCAGTATCACTATCAAATCCTGCGGCCCATCTTAAATTAATTTCTTGAGGTGGATTTACACCTAAAGGATCTGAAGGAGTTCCTAAAGTAGTCCATAATGCAGAAGTTTCAGTATAGCCATCCGCGTGTAATTCAAAATTTATAAAACGAAAATCTTCTGGTGGTGTATAAGGCACTGTTCTTGCTGTGTCAGTGTAAAATTTATTAACATATTCCGCGTATGGAGTTTCGGCATATAGCTTTAAAGTGGGGTCTACAGGAAGCTCAACAACGGGTGCATTAGTTTCAGCGGATCTAAAATATTCGTAAGAATTTCCTTCGACAGCAGGAGCGGCATTGCTACCCTGCCAAGGAATACATTTAGGATAATGTAAATCGTCGGCTACAATCCATCCTATTGGATCAGTTCCAGTTACCCCCCCTCCAATTTTTTGCAATTTACTAACTACTATAGCATACTCTACGCCTTCCCCATTAAATCCAAAGCTTGAATAATCAAAAGCTCTTATGTTTGATAGCCAATTAGGATCAGCACTAATCCCTGTTGGGTTACCAACAATTAAGCCGTTAGCTCCACCAGGCCAATCGCGTTCAACGGCTCTTGTGGTTGCAATACCAGCACTTGTACCAGCTTGATTGTATTCAAAAGACCTAGGCAATTCAATCCATTCAGTGCCTCCAACTTTTCTATAAAAAAATGTAGTTTCTCCAGCTTTAAACTCTTTAGCTCCACTGAAAACAAACCCCGGTTGTTTAACATTAGATGTAAACGACAAGGTCCCCGACTTATGAGACCCTATGCTTATATCAAGTTCTTTATCAAGGGCATACGAAATATAAGATTCACCATCAGCATTTAAAGGTGGGTTAATTGGGCTACCGCTTTCTCTAAGATACCATATTCCAGAAATGCCATTATTACCAACAGGTGGTGGCCCAGAAGCTACATTAGTAGCTACTATAACCCCATCAGTAAGTGAAGATGGATCAATTATACAATCATCACTTAATGCTTCAGGATTAACCTTAGCATAATCTATAGAAATATCTGTTGTGTGATCAACAAACAATTGATTGTATTGTCCTCCGTCTCCATTAGGAGAACTTAAGCCACTGGCATCTGTTAATCTTATAGTTACCGAATATGTTTTTAAATCATTAGTATTTGCTAATTGTGTAATTTCTCCGGTCTCTTGGTTTATTGTCCAATTGTCAGGAATATCAGGAGAATTAACAATACTATATTGCAAGCCGGATCTGTTAAGAGTAGGGTCTGCACTACCGTTTAATGGATTTGCATCAGCCCATTTTCCGGTATCACCCAGTGCTGGTAAAACTACTGTATTACTTACGGCTACCCTAAAATTAGGTATCTGAGTATAAGATGGAACTAAATTTCTAAGAGCACCTTCACCCCCAATAACTCCACCTATAGGTATTAAGCTCTCATCACCGGTAGAGGTTACTACTTTCATTACAAGACGATAAACATCTATGTCTCTACTTGTATTGGTAAATGTTAAAGAACTATTTGTATACAACGCGTTATTGCCTAAAAACCTTATTAAATACTTGCCCGCAAAAGCCCCGGTTCCTTCTTCTATTCCAAATAATTCTACAGGTTGCCCGGCTCCGTTTACTTGAGAATTAATTGTAACTTCCGCAGGTGTCGTATAAGTTGCACCCTCGCTATTAATAGGCTCAAAATAACTTGTAGTCACAGCGCCGTTTTCTAAAGTACCTTCAGTAAAGTCCCATGTAAGATTTGCAAAACCTGTAGCTTGCCCTCCGCTAGAAACAACATCCGCATTTAAGTCTACAATTAATCCTTCGGAAGTAGTCTCCCAATATATATCCAACAAAGATTCAACCGGTTCTGTTTCGTATACAGCTAAGAATGGAGTCATGTCGGTAGATGCTCCGCCTGAAGTATATGTAGCGCCTATAGATTTTTCTGTAGTAGATATTCTTGCTATTAATGGGTTTGTTTCTATTTGATAAAATGGAGTAGGACCTGTTATATCAACAAACGCCATATTAACTTCTTTTGCGTCTGCTATAGCGGTAGATGTATGAGCTATTGCGTTTTTACCCTGAGATGACAATCTAGCATAGTATTGTTCGTTACTAGCAGTAGAGGTTGCCATTATATTAGTAACTCTACCATATAGTGTTACAGAGCTTCTAAATTGCTTTTGTTCAGGGCCTACTTCCGCTAAGTCACGAGGTATTTTATTTATATTGTCGTTAAACAATGTTGTAAAAGCTGTTAAATTATCTTCTCCAGCAGGAAATTCTCCGTTATAATCACCAACGGGATCAATGTTACTTCCACTTGTTTGAGTTAGAGGGTAACCATTAAGTATTCCAGGTAGGTATACATTGTAGTATTCCTGTTCTGTTTGTTTTACGACAATTTTATAACTATACCAGCCTAAATCATTTATAGTATATGCAAACTTTAAATCCTTTGCTCCAACTGCTATATTTTCAGCGCGGAGATAAACATCGTTAACCCTACCGCTAGTTGTTACAGTGTATTGACTTTGAGTAGAGTTAGTTAATTCAACATTAGTCACTAAGACAAAGTCTTCATAAGCCCCTCTCATGTAGTTGCCTATTATAGGGATATTTGTGTTAAGATTTCCAACTGCTGCAGATAATCTAAAAGTGCTTGTAGTATCATTAACTATTACGCTACCACTTGGTTGAATAGCGTAACCTTCTGCACTAGGATTACTAACTGCTTGTTTTATAGCGTATAAACCAGGGGTTCCCGAAGCCAAGTTTATTTCTGATGTAATTTCCGAATTTACTATTACACTTATTGCATCTCCAAACCAATTTAGTACATCTGTATTTTCTTGAGTTACGTCATAAGGACTATAAATAGTAGAGCCTGAATAAAAATTTGGAATACTACCAATGCCATTATCTACTGAAGAAAGTAAAACGGGTGATTGCCTTCCAAACTTATCTGCTAAAACAAAACCTACTTGATAATTTCTATTTCTTTTAACAGAATGATTTGGATATTCTATCCAATTATTATATTTACCAGTATCACTTTTAGGAGATATTCTACAATTATAATTTATATTAGCAGGTGGAGTATGTTGATCTATGTAATTTCCATATATAATTCTATTACCTGAACTTTCTTGAGAAAAAGCTCTTACAGGCACTTTGTCATAAACTCTAACTGTTTGTGCTTCCGGTAAAGTTCTGTATGGTTTTCTTGATTGATAGTCGTAAGTATAATAATTACTAATACCGCTAGCCCCAGATATTTGACCTGCCGAAACGCTTTCTAATACTTTAACCGCAACCCCATCGCTTTCTCTAAAAAGTATTTCAATTTCATTTATTTTATAATCTCTAACTATTCTGTTTGCATTAGTTGGCAAAGGAATTACTAGTCCAATATTTTGAACTTGATTTTCCATAAAATCAACTATAGTAGATTGATATGCAGAATCTTCATCCCCATTAATAAAATATCCGTTTTGTTTAGGAATATAAGCTATCTGAGTAAAAGGAGCCATTAAAGAATACTCATTGTCATCATACTTAAATCTATAACTAAATCTAACAAACCTGTCTTCTAAATAGTCAGGATCTCCCGGCCATGTAGTATCACTGTTTTGATTAGTCATAGTAGACTGAATAAGAGTAATATAAGTCCCAATGGTAGGATTAGATGAAAAACTAGGCGAAACAGAAATTCTAGTGTCACCACTAGCTATATTAAGTGTAACCGCCGTAACAGTAATAAATTCATTACCGCTTATAAAATTTTCAATAGATGTTACATTAGCTCCTATAAATTTTGTATATTTAGCTACTTGATCTCCTTCAACTTGAAAATAAGTAGACGCACCTATTGTAATTTGTACATCGATTCTATCATATAGCTGGATTGCTTGATAAGGATTGTATTTTGCTACAGAAATTTGATGTTCTTGCGTATAATACTGAACAGGAATAGATCTACTACCTCCTGATTGATTAGCTAGTCCAATATTTATTTTACGTGGCTGATTTCTATTATCAGTCCAAAACAATAAACTTTCAAGTAAATTTATACCTATTATTCTATTTGTTGTTGAAAAGTTTAAAAATTCACCTTCCACTAATTTTGTATAAGCTTCAGTAGAATTGTTATAAACATAAATATAATGCTTAGAAGTGCTTGGAGCGTTTGTAGGACTAGAAGTATTAGGATCAGTGTAGTCTGTTAAAAATACGAATATTTGATCAGTAGAATTATTACTTTTAACACCAATAATTGTTAGACCGTCTCCTATATCTGTGCCTGGAACTAAATTGTTGCCTATAATGTTTTCTAAAGCTCCAACGTCATTGTCTTCGGATCTACCAACAGATATATTTCGAGCATCTCTATACTCGCCATTAGGCAATATTCTATCATCAAGATCTTTATTCATCTT
>PIVJ01000376.1 GCA_003353955.1 Bacteroidota bacterium
TCTTGGTAATGCTTCTTTCCTTGCATTTTTATTTACAATTTAGCTAAATATCAGTTATCTAAATAAGAGTTTTTGCTATATTTGTTAACAACTAGCGGTGAGTTGCGCAACAGGCACAATGGGTATAGTGCATAGCACCCTTCGGGATGCTACGACACTATACACGGAACGTTGTGTGTGATTAAAAAAACATTATGCAAAAAATAATAATTATAGTATTTACGTTTCTTTTTATTGGATTACACAATGTTTATGGACAAGATTACGGTAAAACAGAATTGATTAAGATTCAATCAAAAGAATTGGCTCAAGATAGAGAAATTTTTATTTACACACCTGACTTATATAATGAATATACCTATGAGAGCTATGATGTAATCTATGTTTTTGATGCTCAAAATAAGTCGTTTTATGATTTAGTTCGTTCTACTTTAACTTACGTTAATGAAAATGACATCATAAACTCACATATTGTTGTTGGTATAACAGCCACCTTTATTGATGAACCAGATAACCAGTATTACAGAAATGATGATTTTCTTCCAAAGTCAAATAGAAAAAAATTCTTTAATTACATACAAAATGAGATAATTCCCTACATGAATAGAAACTATAGGACTACTAATCGAAATATTTTCATAGGACATTCTTTAAGTGCTTCGTTTGTTTTGTCTGCCTTTACATTAAACTCTGAATTAGCAGTCAGTTATATCGCAATCTCACCAAATTTAGCTTTTGGAAAACGAGAGCTTATTAATGATATTGAGAAAGAAAGTTTTAAACCAATAAACTCACCAAAATTAATTTATACTAGCTTCGTAAATGAAGACAATGGATGGATTAGTTCATATACCTTGAGAAAAGAATTATTGAATGCGATTAATGATAAAAGTTTAAATAATCTAAAAGTTTTATCCGACAGTATTCCAAATAGTACACATTGGACAACTGTATTACCAAGCACAATAAGTGGTTTGAAAGCGCACTTCAATTATTTGGACTCAATTGGAGCAAATCAACCTAAAAAGATTAAAATTGTTGTCAAAGTGCCAAACATTGATGACGATGTTTTTATTTCTGGAAACCAAGAAGCTCTCGGAAATTTTCAAGAAGGAAAAATTAAGTTAGATTCAAAACCAGAGTTAATTCGAGAAATAGAGTTGTACTTGACATCTCCAGCAGATGTTAGATTTGTAGGAGGTCCAAACAAAACTGAAGCTGTTCTTAAAAATTTTGATTTAAATTACCTTTATCATATTAGTATTAGACCAATTGATAAAGAAGTGTATCATTTTGAAATTATCGACTGGAAAAAATAACCACACACAACACGGGTAGCCGTTGCACAACCCTATAAAGTCAAGATTTAGTAGTTTTCAAAGCATCTTTGAGTTCGATTAAGCTCTTTTGAGGGCTTTTTCTTTTTGTGTCAAATTTGCAATTGAT
>PIVJ01000377.1 GCA_003353955.1 Bacteroidota bacterium
CACCTTAAGAGTGCATGGAATTAATGCATTGCGTTGCATTTCTGCAGACCTAGAATTGCAGCCATTTTGTGGCTTTTTTGGGGAAGTATCTGACATGCTTTCAACAACCAAATGCAACCAACAATCCCTGGGGATCCATCTTGTGCACATTTGCCACTGCTAAGGGGACACAATCCGTATCCACAGTTCCGGTTCGTATCATGATGCGACCATGACCTTTCTCCACAGCATCAGCATTCTAGTAGTTGTCTCCTCATGATTGCAAGGCGAGCTTTCGTCTTTGTCATATGGCATGGTGTTGAAAGGAGCACTTCTTCATTTGTCGTGATCAGTTCTTTTCCGGCAACCTTAACATTGCCATACTTCCATGCACTCTAAGGGTTAACACAGTGTCGGCCTTCTCCGGAAGAGGCTAAAGAACGGCATATGATGCAGGGGTCTCTGCAAGTGCTACAGAGCTAGTCTCAAGTGTACTGCCCTTTGTTTCGGTGATTGCCATCAAGAGCAATAGCAACAACACAAAACAACTGCTGACTTGCTCCGTGTTCCCGAGTGCTACAGCTTTGCAAATGAACAACTGGTATTGTTACATGTCTATTTTTCTCGATCTGTTTGAGACCGGCTTCAATATAAATACATGTATGCTGTTTACACATGACTCCTTTCACGTTAAAAGAGAGTGTTGTGATGACTCATTCAATTGTATTTATTTTGGGACACCATGCTCACACCCTGTTTGTTATTTCCTACTTTGTTATAGGTTTTGATGCCTTAATATGTGGATGGACATTTCTGGTACAACGCTGAAATCGTTAAATCAAATGTATGAACAGTCAGTTCCGATCGGTGGTGCCATAGCCGATGTGGCAAATCAAGTTCCCCTCAATCAACATACCGTCTACTTACCACTTGGTTATCAGTTGATTATCTGTGTGATTTTATTTCGGACACCGTGCTACAACCCCATACAAGTGCACTAAGCTCCATTTTAAAAACAGAAGCCAAAAAGAGCACCGCCATGGGTTGAATTTACTAATTAATAAATACGTATTTTTTATTTATTTTTTGGGACACCCTGCACAAAATTTCATTCTTATTACTATATTGTGCTACAACTTGGCTTTGACTTTTGCGATCATACTACTTTAATGTCATTATAACTCACTTTCAATAATATGCAGTGTAGTCTGCAAGCAAAGGCGTGAATAAATCAGTTATTTCAGTGTTTTTTTATACATAATGCGTAGTGCCTACTTATTTTGGGACACCCGGCCTTCAGAGACAAGATCTTGTTCAGTTGGGGTCACGACCTAATATTTTTACCAATGCCATAAGGTACACCTGTATCAAATTTATAAAATATATTGATTCAATGATATCTTCTGACTATGGAAACATGGGGTTAAGACTTAAAATAAAGTAGATCGGACAAATATTAAGGGAGTT
>PIVJ01000378.1 GCA_003353955.1 Bacteroidota bacterium
GAATCTACCAGTACGATTTTTCTTTCCCTTCTCGTCAATTTGAGAGAGCTCATCGTAAATCTTTTCTGTTTTATTTCTATTTGCAGGTTTGTTCATGTCTTGGTAAATGCACTACAACGACCGATATAAGAAAATGTACAGTTTTAATAACTTTTTCTGTATCGGTTTATTCATAGTAAATTAATTTTGAACGCTAATCTAGTAAATAATTTCTTTGTGAGAAATTAATTTGCGGAGCTTATTACTTGCAGACTGGTTCATATAACTAATTGGCAGCATTGAATTTATACGTTGTTGTACACAGGCTTTTCTAGTAAATTAGAATATTTCTTAACTTAGTTTTGCAAATCTTTTGTCGTTTTCAGGATAAAGGTCTATCATAAAAAAATAGCTTCTCAATAAATTCATGTATTCAATATAGAAATCCTTTTTGGCAAGTATTTTACTTAAATATTCATAATCAGACTTAATGGGAATGATACCCGTTTTATAGAAATATTTACTGCCTATGTCTAGGACGTGAGAGTTAAAAGTCAATTCATTTTTATATTTTGTTTCATTTACATAATTCAATATTTCATTGGCTATTTGAAAATAAACGGATTCGCATGTTTGATACGAATATCCACGAGATTTTTCTAATGATTTATTTATTTCATTTACACCGAGGTTAAAATCTGTATTCCCAATAATCACTTCAAAATAATTTTCAAATCCAACATCTATTTCTTGGTATGAAATTACATCTTTTGGCCCTAAAATACCATAAAACGGTGCTCTAGGTTTTTTACCAGCAGTCATTTTTTCTAATAGTGATATAGATAAAAATCCCCCATAACATGAAGCTAATGAAATGAATAAATTATTTTTGCAAACAATATTAATTCTAGTTAAATAATTTGATAGTTCATTCCAGTTTATTAATCCGCCAGAATTCAAGACTAAACCTTGAATTTTTCCGTGGCATTCAATATGTATATAAGGCAGTATGTTATTTTCTTTACATTCTCTTTCTATAATACTCACTGTATTTGAAAAGTCTTTCTTTGAATTAATTTCAATGAATTCATTTTCCAATTTTTTTGATATACACCTATAGCTTAAAGTTAGAAATGATTCCCTAATCTTATTAATATTCTTGTCCGAAACCAAGAAATATATTTTATTAGCACTGAAAATTGACAATTTATTGGTTTTTTTTAAGCTTCCGACTAACGTCAAATTTATTATCCACCAAATCAGATAGTTGTAAATCTGAGTTGTTCAGGTTTGATTTCAAATTTAGTTATTTGTTTCTTAATTCTCTTCACCAGTCCCAGTCTTCTTTTTTCATCGAGGAACATATATTGAGATGGCGGATTATAGTTTTGCCCCTTAACAAGCATATTCCAAATAATTACTGCTAGTTTTCTGGCTGTTGCATTAATTGCTGTAGCCCGT
>PIVJ01000379.1 GCA_003353955.1 Bacteroidota bacterium
CTGCGAAGATGTTATCGATGTAAAAGGAAACGATATTGCAACTCCGTCACCTGTAAGTGTCTGCGCCGCAGCGCCCAACCCTGAGGTTGTTGGTAAAGTAAAATACCCGCCTGTTGGTACGTAAGTTGCGTTACCGTATGTTTTAAATACAGATATGTTGTGATCAACATTTTTAATGCGATCGCCATACTCCGTATCATTATCTGGTCTACGTAATTGTTGATTAAGCGTATCAAAATAGCTCTCGAAAATTTCTAATTGCACTTGCGTTGCAACTTTATTGAATTCATCCGGAGATAAGTTACCTCTCTGCTCTTTATTCAGAATAAGTAACACTGTTTTATAAACTATATCTACATTTACTGCCATTTTTTTGTTTTATTATAAATATTAACCGGCCCCAGTGATGAAGCCGGCTAAAATTAATTCACCATCTATAATATAATCACATAGTTTTTTTAAAAACTACTAATTAAACTTTTTTTCTATAGATCTAAATACTTCGCCACCTTCGTCGGTCTTAAAGTAAGCTGCCATTGCAGAGTAAGGATTTTCATCAAAAGGCACACTCATAAGCTTTCTGCCATTAGATGCCCAAGAAAATGTTCTTTGATCTTGTGACAAAGCTAATATGCCCGCTTCGGTTGCTTTGATTGCTGTGTTGCGTAATCCAACGTTTTCATCTTGAGCTAATTCTAAGAACAATTCAGGGTTTGCATTTGCAAACAATCTTAAATCTCTTTTAATTTCCTTAGATGATAACTGGTTTACCGCACTCCCCATTTCTACTCGAAGGATTGCCTCAGCGTCGTCAATATCCATTTCTCTTGCAAATACTGCTGCATCTGTTTGTAAATCAAGCATTTCTAAATCGTCGTATGCTTCTTCTACTGGATCAAACTCTTCGTATATTCTACCTTTTAAAGGGTGATACAAAGACAACAGCTTTTGTAAGTTTTGTTTTTCTTTAGGCACTCTTAAGTCCCCGTTCATAAACATAATATGCCCCATTGTCGCTTCTCCCTTTTGGTCTTCTTTAAACGGTGAATCGTGGTTGGTTGCATATCTAATTTCTTTTTGCTTACCTGTTTTAGGATCAAAATAAAGTAAGGCGTGCTTTCGCGTATGCTTACCTGGTATTGTTAAAGTTAAAGGAGTATGTCTACCTGTTAAGTAATATATCCTGTCTTTAATTTCCCATTCTGGTTTAGCTGGTTCCAATTCTTCTTTAACTGGTATAACCTTTTCTTTTACTATTTCGGTTGGTACAAATACTTGTTCTACAACCTCTACTTCTTTTGCGGCTTTTTTAGCCACTGGTTTTTTATTTGCCATAATATAATATAATTTAATAGTTTAAAAGTAATAATTACCCCCGTTGATATAACGAGGGTAACAATTACATAATTTGAATCCTTAGATTCCTCTGAATAGTA
>PIVJ01000380.1 GCA_003353955.1 Bacteroidota bacterium
TTACGCCCAAGAGAGAATGCCAGTGCCTGCAGGCAGCTGACGTTTTCGTCAGCTGTAAAGACTTGTATTTATATTATTTCAGAAGTGAACATTGTATAAGAGGCATCACACAACTTTTGTTTGTCCATGTGGTATAGTGGCTATTGAAATCAACAAGTCTTTACAGCTGACGAAAACGTCAGCTGCCTGCAGGCACTGGCATTCCCTCTTGGGCGTAAAGACGATATTTTTGCTGATGCCTATATTGGCAGTGATAATTCCATTAACTCATATATGTCTCTTTTATTTGATCAACCTGGAGGTCTTCTATATTTCATAAATGTTTTTGATGACTGCTCATATCCACTGGGTTAATGACCTGAAGTGGTCTGTTATAGACCAGAAGTGACTGCAGGGGACTGAAAGTGATGTTATAATGACCAGAAGTGGTCTTCCATCAACCAGAAGTGACTCCAGTAGATGAAGTAATGTACTTATGACCTGAAGTGGTCTGTTATCAACTGGAAGTGAAGGAGATTCACTTATTAGATCACTAACCCATGTCCTAAATACACTAAACTAATTGCTTCTTTCTTTTTTTATTATTTTTTTTAAAAGGTTAGGTCTAGAGGCTCATGGCCATATTGTAGCTATTGTTTGTAAGGTATAGGTTTGCACTTTGCAAGTGGGATTTATCCTGGACAGGAAGGGATACTGGGAGATGAGAATATGCTTCTGCCTGAAACATCATGCCTAGTTATTTCTGGACTTTAGGGACCAGCAATTCTGTTATCTCATAGGGGTGGGAGAAACATTCACAGGCCATAAGTAAAAAAACTGTGATGCCCCCTCAGTGTTGTGGTGCTACAGCATATTGGCCGACGTGAAAATCCTCCGCCCCCTCCCCCATAAATAATGGCTGCTCCCTTAGCTCCCTCTTGTAACCATTCATGCGTGATAATTAGGTCAATCAGCCTGTCATCATTGAGAGATAATAGATGCAGCATAAATTAACGTAGACTGGTATCTTGTATAATTTCTGTTCAGCAGTTGCTTCCACACCTATATACATGGCATGCATTGAATAAACTGTTGAAGTGGTACTAGTCTAGTTAGATGGTGGAATTTTAAATCATACTCATCTTACCATCTGTCAGTCTAGAAAAAAATCCTGTTTTTTTGGTTCAACCTTATTCTATTTTGTAGTAAAAATATCTAACATGGCGCTGATATTTGATTTATTGAAAATTAAAATAAGCAAAAATCATTCACTGCAGAGACTCTCTTTTCAGTGTGGGACTACAATAAATTCAAGATGGAGGCCACCAAATCCTGTCTTTCAAACTCAGTTTTTCACTATTTCTAATGCATGGAATGACTTCAAATTCTCAGGCCAGACTAGTTAATATGTGTTCTATTGATAGACAATCTAACTTTTGTTTGTCCATGTGGTATA
>PIVJ01000002.1 GCA_003353955.1 Bacteroidota bacterium
AACAAAACAGGCCATAGGAGAATTAAAATTATAATCTTCTTTTTCATCTTATAGAAATTGCACTGATAATAAATTGACTGACTACTTTTTTTCTTTCTTCAATAAAGGTTTTATATTTCGATTCATCATTTTCCAATAAAATTCCTTTAATAATAGGCTTTGCAACAAATGGGAAAATACATAGTGAAAGAATATTTACGATTAATTGCTTGGCATCAATCGGAATTATTTTTCCCGAATCTACTTCAACCTGTATTTGTTTGTTTAATTCATCAAACATCAAATCAAGCTCAAGGTTATTTTCTTGAAAAATGGATTTAAATATTTCGGCTACGTTTGCAGAATTTCGATTTAACTCATGGATTACAAAAGCAGGAATGTATGGGTTTTTCTGAAGTAAGTTATAATAAGTCTCTACGAAAGCTTCAATTTTTTCAAATAGGGATTTCTCAGATGTTATATTAGCTTTGATCGTTGGAAAAAAATGTTTGAATGCTACCTTGAATACTTTCTTAAACAATTTTTGTTTTGTTCGGTAGTAGTAATGTAAGAGAGATTTGTTAATTCCAGCCTTATCAGCGATCTCTTGCATTCGTGTTCCGTCCAATCCTTTCTTTAAAAAAACCTCCTGAGCCACATTAAGAATATGGTCTTCTGTAGTTTCATTTGTATCTTTCTTCATAAATAATACTTAACCAAGTAATTTAACCATATGGTCAAATTTACAACAGTTTTTTTAAATACCAAAATTTAAAAGAATAAGCATGAAAAAGCCCTCTCACTTTTAGTAAGAGGGCTTAAGTTTATATTAAGAAATTCGTAACTAATCAGTGTGCAAGCTAGCAATAATTTTTAATGAGCTTAGTACATTCTGATTGTTATTAATAATAGTGTCAGTAATTGACCTGAGTACTGCAAACCCAAAGGCACCATCAGGCGATTTGAACTGACCTGATGTTTTTTTGTTTTACCTTGATATTTCTTGTGGCTCTTTTCTTTGGAGCAACCAGAGAATGGCCAATGCCTATTAGAAATTGGGGCATTGTCCTAAGTCAGTTCTGAACCATTCTTGAAGAAAGGGTTCAGCTTTAAGTAAAAAGTAAAACCCCGAATATTTTCAACTTACGCACTTTTCAGGATAGCGTCCGTAGAGTTAAGTTTTATTCAGCCGTAATCGCTTCTATTTCAGCAACGGTTTTAGGAATTGGTTTTCCAAGCACCCTATTTCCAGACTCTGTTACGAGTACATCGTCTTCAATCCTCACGCCGCCAAAATCTTTATACGTTTCAACCTTATCAAAATTGATAAACTCAGAATTTGTTCCCTTAGATTTCCATTGGTCAATTAATTCAGGAATGAAATAACATCCGGGTTCAACCGTAATAACAAAACCGGCTTGCAATTCACGAGCAAGTCTTAAATAAGCAGTTCCAAATTGAGTGGCTCGTTTGGTTTTCTCGTCATATCCCACATTATTCTCACCCAAACCTTCCATATCGTGAACATCCAATCCCATCATATGGCCTAAACCGTGAGGCATAAATAAAGCATGTGCTCCGGCTTTAACTGCTGCATCCATATCACCTTTCATTAATCCAATTTTTTTCAATCCTTCAGCAATCACTTTGCAAGCCAGGAGGTGAATCTCACGATACTTAATTCCCGGTCTAATCGCTTCAATTGCCTTCACGTTGGCATCCAATACAATTTCGTAAATCTCCTTTTGCCGTGGACTAAATTTGCCACCAACAGGTACGGTTCTTGTAATATCGCTGGAATAGTGCATCGTTGTTTCAGCACCTGCATCAGCAATCATCATACGACCTTTAGTAAGTGTATTTCCGTGAAAATGATTATGTAAGGTTTGCCCATTAATAGTTAAAATAATAGGGAATGAAACAGGACCTCCTTGCGCCAATGAAATGCCTTCCATTGTTCCTGAAATTTCGCGTTCAACGACTCCTTCTTTAGCCATTTTCATAGCAGTTACATGCATATCATAAGCGATGTCAATTGCTTTTTCAATTTCAGTAATTTCGTATTCATCCTTAATCGAACGAAGTTTTACAACTGCATTTACCAATTCTGTAGAAGCATTTTCTTTAATTTTTGAAACGTCTGCACCCCATAGTTGATTTATTTGAACCAATCGATCTCCTCGATAAGGAGGTAAGAAATGAATCGTTCTGCCATCACTTTGTTGTGATTTAATGAAACTGGCCAGCTCTGTATAAGGCAAGCTATTCTCAACTCCAACCAGTGCAGCCTGGTTTTTAACGGTGGGTTGAGGTCCCATCCAAATAATATCCTCGATATCAACATCATTTGCAAAAATATAATCTTTATTATTGTCGATATCAACTATGCCTGAAAAACCCGGATGATCCAATCCGAAAAAATACAAGAAATCACTATCCTGACGGAAGTGGTAAGTATTTGCAGGATAATTATAGGCAGCTTCGTCATTGCCTAAAATGAGTGCCAGGCCTGTACTCATTTCATTTCTAAGTCGGTTTCTACGGTCGATATAAACTTCTTTTTTAAACATAATATTTGAGTTTGGTTATATATAAGTATTTAACTACAATTTAATTTTTCATTAAAGCTTCAATCTCATCCGGATCAATTGGAATATTCTTCATTAAATCTATTGGCCCGTCCGCACTAATTAAAATATCATTCTCCAATCGAATTCCTATTTTTTCTTCCTTGATATAAAGAGCAGGCTCACAAGTTAACACCATACCAGCTTTAAACGCTGCGTGTTTCGATCCAACATCATGAACATCCAATCCCAAGAAATGAGAAGTACCATGCATGAAGTATTTAAAAAGAATGTTCTTGGATTTCTTGGGGTCATTAAACTCTTCCTCAGTCATTAAGCCTAAGCTGAATACTTCTTTCATCATTAACTTATTGACTTCAGCATTGAGTTGTGTGACAGTATTTTCTACGACCATCATCTTAATTGCCGCTCTTTGTACACGCAAAACCGAATCATAAATCTCACGTTGACGGGATGAGAACTTTCCATTTATTGGTATCGTTCGGGTAAGGTCAGCCGCATAATTGGCATATTCAGCTCCAAAATCCATTAACAGTAAATCCCCATCAAGACACGCTTTATTATTTTCTATATAGTGTAAAATACAAGCATCTTTGCCAGAGGCAATAATCGGGAAATAAGCATTTCCATTTGCTCTGTTTATAGTAAATTCGTGTTCAATTTCCGCCTGAACTTCAAATTCCTGAATACCTGGTTTTACTTCTTTTAGTATTCTGAAGAAAGCTTTTTCTGTGATATCAATTGCCTGTTGAATCAATGCGATTTCAGTTTTGGATTTGATGAGGCGTAATTCTGTTAAAAGAGGGGCAGAGCGAAAATATTGATGAGCCGCATATTGAGATTTTATTTTCTCAGCGAAACGATGATCTCTTGAAAGAATATCAGTTGAAAATTTAAAATATTCATTGAAATTGAAATATATATTTTCTGATGCCAACAGAATTTCACTTAAAACAGCCTCCATCCTGTTCATGGTCATAACCGTTTTTATCCCGGATATTTCACGGGCTTTCTTAGTGGTTAGTTTGTGTCCGAACCAGGTTTCGAGTTGTTCATTTGATTCAAGTAAGAATAAAACTTCGCGTAATTTGGGATCCGGATGCTCAGGTGCTAAAATCAATAAGCTTTGTTCTTGCTCAATGCCAGATAGATAAAAAAAATCCGAATTTTGCCTATACGGAAAATACTGATCGCCATTTCGATTAAATTCATCACTTGCGTTTAAAATTGCTACGGAATTCTTTTTCAATTTAGAATAAAAATTATTTCTATTCTTTGTAAAAAGCTCAGCATTAATGGGAAAATACCTATTCATTTCTTATTTATTTAAAATCATTAAAAAATAGCGATGTTTAGCCCTTAGAACCAAATTAACCTTTATTTTTGTTGTTCAATCTTATAGCGAAGCAAATTTAAATATTTGCTTCATTAAAAACCAGATTTTTACTTAATATCAAATATTGAGTTTAAAATTACCATAGAAAATATTGAATTATTTCTGACAAATTAATTATTATGAGTAATCAAGAATTTACTTTTACATCGCTAACGAAAAAAATAACAATGGCCATTGCCGGCCTGTTTCTAATCATGTTTTTGTTAGTGCATCTGGGGATTAATTTACTTATACTACCAATAACTGAAAACCATAAAGAGATGTTTACAGCTGCTGCCCACTTTATGGGAACCAATTGGATCGTTAAGGCCTTTGAAGTGGTTTTAATGGCAGCCATCCTGATTCATGCACTTTTGGGAGTGATACTCCAAATTCAAAACTGGACTGCAAGGGGGCAGGCTTATAAAGTTAAGAGTAAGTCAACCACCTCCTTTATGTCGAAGTATATCATTTATACCGGTGTCATGATTTTCCTATTTCTGGGATTGCATTTCTACCATTTTTATTTTATCAAACTGGGTTTGGTTCAAGCACCTGTAGTGGCAAATATTGCTTTCCCGCAGGAGGAGCATTTTTATGAATTAGCGGTTTATATATTTACGAATCAACTATTGTATTCAGTACTTTATATCGTTGCATTCATTTCCCTTGGGATTCATTTAAATCACGCTTTTCAATCGGCTTTTCAAACCCTCGGTTTAAACCATAAAAAATACACACCCACCATTAAATTTATCGGGAAACTATATTCAATAATCATTCCGCTTGGATATATAATTATCCCATTGTATTTTATGGTTATGGGCTAGAATAGATATTTTTTGCATTCATATAAATATTCAAATAAAATGACAAAACTTGACGCAAAAATTCCTAAAGGACCTTTAGCAGACAAATGGACAACTTATAAGGCCACTGCGAAATTAGTAAACCCTGCTAACAGAAAGAAGTTGGATGTTATTCTGGTAGGAACTGGTTTGGCAGGTGCCGCCGCCGCTTCATCCTTAGGTGAAATGGGCTACAATATAAAAGCATTTTGCTTTCAGGACACTCCACGAAGAGCACATTCCGTCGCTGCACAAGGAGGTATAAATGCAAGCAAGAATTACAAAAACGATGGTGATAGTGATTACCGTTTATTTTATGATATGATTAAAGGGGGGGATTACCGCGCTCGTGAAGCCAATGTTTATCGTGCTGCCGAAGTCAGTAATGCAACCATTGATCAATTAACAGCTCAGGGAGTACCCTTTGCCCGTGAGTATGGAGGAACCCTGGATAATCGTTCTTTCGGGGGGGTTCAGGTTTCCCGAACATTTTATGCAAAAGGGCAAACTGGTCAACAATGTTTGTTAGGAGCTTATTCAGGATTGAGCCGTCAGGTGAAAAGAGGAACCGTTACCATGTATCCTCGACGTGATATGTTGGATATAGTTATTGTTGAAGGTAAAGCCAGAGGAATTATTGTTCGAAATTTAGTAAGTGGAGAAATTGAGCGACACTCTGCTCATGCTGTTATTTTAGCGACTGGTGGATATGGAACGGTTTACTACCTTTCAACCTTAGCTGTAAATTCAAATGCCACTGCTGCATGGAGTGCGTATAAGAAAGGTGCGTTTTTCGCCAATCCAAGTTTTATTCAAATCCATCCAACAAGTATTCCGGTATTAAATGATTATCAGGCAAAACTAACATTAATGTCAGAATCACTGAGAAATGATGGAAGAATCTGGGTGCCAATCAAACAAGGTGATAAGCGTCATGCAAATGATATTCCGGAAGAGGAAAGAGATTATTATTTGGAGCGCAGATATCCTGCCTTCGGAAACCTTGCACCAAGAGACGTTGCCTCAAGAGCAGCAAAAGAAAGATGTGATGCAGGTTATGGCGTTGGTGAAACCGGCTTGGCTGTAAATCTTGACTTTAAAGATGCGATTGAAGCACAAGGACAAGCTGCCATCGAAGATAAATATGGCAACCTATTCGAAATGTATGAGAAAATCACAGGATTAAATCCATACAAAGAACCAATGCGAATTTATCCGGCCGGCCATTATACAATGGGTGGCCTTTGGGTTGATTATAATTTGATGACGACTATACCTGGATTATTCGCAATAGGAGAATCTAACTTCTCTGATCATGGCGCCAACCGACTTGGGGCTAGCTCGTTGATGCAATGTGCGGGCGATGGGTATTTTATCACTCCTTATACCGTTAGTAATTATTTAGCAGATGAGATTAAAACACCACGATATTCAACTGAACTACCAGAATTTGATGAGGCTGAAAAAGCTGTCCGGGATAAAATGAATAAGTTATTAGCTGTGAATGGGACAGAGTCAGCCACCTCATTCCATAAAAGATTAGGTAAGATTTTATGGGATTATAGTGGAATGTTGAGAAATGAAAAAAGCCTGAAAAAAGCGTTGGCTTTGGTTGATGAACTTAAAGAAGAGTTTTGGAACAAGGTGAAAATCCCCGGTGTTGATAAAGAAATTAATCAGGAACTTGAAAGAGCAGGCAGAATAGCAGATTTCTTTGAAATCGCTAAATTGATTATCATTGATGGATTAAACAGAAAAGAATCATGTGGTGCCCATTTCCGAGAAGAAAACCAAACTGAAGGAGGTGAGGCAAAACGGGATGATAAAAACTATGCTTATGTTGCTGCTTGGGAATATATTGGGGATAACAAAGCCCCTAAAATTCATAAAGAGGCATTAAATTATCAATTTGTTGAAGTAAAAGAAAGAAGTTATAAGTAGAATTTAGATGCAAGCATCAAGACACTAGATGTAAACATCTTGATACTTCAATCTTGTATCTTTAAATATATAAAAAATGAAAATCACACTAAAAATCTGGCGACAAAAAAACGCAAAGGCAAAGGGTAAATTTGTTGATTATGAATTGAATGAAGTGTCAACAGAAATGTCATTTCTTGAGATGTTGGATGCTTTAAATGAAAAGTTAATTATCAGCGGTGGAGAACCTATTGCATTTGAACACGATTGTAGGGAGGGGATTTGTGGCTGTTGTAGTCTTTACATCAACGGACAACCGCACGGACCTGAAGAAAAAACCACTACTTGTGAATTGCATATGCGCTCATTTAAAGATGGAAGTACTATTACAATTGAACCATTTCGAGCTAAGGCTTTCCCAGTGATGAAAGATTTAATCGTTGACCGCAATGGCTTTGATAAAATCATGGCTGCAGGCGGGTTTGTTTCAATCGATGCAGGTTCTGCTCAGGATTCAAATTCAATCCTGATTAAAAAAAAGAATTCCGATGAAGCATTTAATTCTGCGACTTGTATCGGCTGTGGTGCTTGCGTGGCTGCTTGTAAAAATGCATCGGCAATGCTATTTGTATCAGCCAAGGTTTCGCAATTTGCGTTGTTGGAGCAAGGAAAAGTTGAAGCAAAAGAACGGGTAGTGGCCATGGTTAATAAGATGGATGATTTGGGGTTTGGAAATTGTACCAACACCTATGCTTGTGAGGCAGAATGCCCGAAAGGAATTTCTGTTGCTAATATTGCCCGTATGAATCGAGAGTTTTTGAGTGCAAAGTTGACTTGATAATCTCAGTAGAAAAAACAATAAAGTCTGCTATTGTTTCAAATAGTAGGCTTTTCTCATGTTCTGATTTGCTTAAGGGTTAATTAATCGATCCTTATTAATTACAAATATGTTGATTCAGCAATAAGATATTTTGATTTTGGATAGATCGAAAAAAATATTTTTTAATTCCTCTTTCGGCTTGATCGTCATTTTCTTTAATTCCCAACCAGTTCAGCAAGAAAAACATTGATCAAAAAACTGCACTTGCTAGTTGAATTTACCCTCTTTCCACCACCCTCGCCTAATTATTTTTTTTCAGCAAATTTGTTTTACTTTTGTTCCACGAACCATTGTTATAATATTACATTTAAAAATTAACGAATGAATAAACCTACAATTCTGGTGACCAACGATGATGGGATTAATGCTGAAGGCTTAAGATATTTAATATCGATAATGCGAAAAATTGGTAATGTCGTGGTTGTTGCCTCAGAAAGATCAATGTCAGCCACTGGTCATGCCATAACTGTTCGCTCTCCCTTACGTTTGGAAAAAACAACTGAAGAAAAAGGCTGTAAAGAATATAAGTGTAATGGCACGCCCGTTGATTGCGTGAAATTGGGAGAACAAATAGTAATACGAAAAAAGCCTGATTTACTTGTTTCAGGCGTAAACCATGGATCAAATGCTTCAATAAATGTTATTTATTCCGGAACCATGGCAGCAGTTCTGGAAGGATGTATTTCCGGAATCCCAAGCATTGGTTTTTCGTTACTTGATTGCAATGGTAATGCTGATTTTAGTGAATGTGGCTCTTTCATAAAAGAGATCTCGGAGAAAGTGTTGGAAACAGGATTACCTGATGGAATTTGCTTGAATGTAAATATTCCGGCCATTTCATCTGAGGAAATAAAAGGAACTAAAATTTGCAGGCAATCGAAAGCAAAATGGGTGGAAGGATTTGATGAACGCAAAGATCCTCACAGCAAGGATTACTTTTGGCTAACTGGAAGATTTGAGAAATTAGATTTGGAAGCTGATACCGATCAATGGGCATTAGATAATAATTATGTATCTGTGGTACCTATGCACTATGACTTTACTGCCCATCGGGCAATTGACACCTTAAAGAAATGGCAGCTTAATGGGCAATCTATTTAAAACGGACTCGCATATAGCAGGAAGCATAATTGGATTAGGATTGCCAGTTATTGCATTCATGCTTTTATATGGACTTACCTTTTTAATTTGCAGAATTGTTTCTGTAGATATATCACAATATATTTCGGCAATTAAGCTTGCAAGTATTGCTTTTAACTTATGGTCTTTACGTTTTTACCTCGTTACTCGAAAATTTGAACAGACTGGCAGAGCAGTTCTTTTGGTCACATTCATTTATATTATTGTTTATTTTTGGTTACAATAGCTTACAATTATGCGATATTACATCATTGCTGGTGAAGCATCTGGAGATTTACATACCTCTAATCTAATTTCAGAAATTAAGCGGTTGGATAAAGACGCTGATTTTAGAGGTTGGGGAGGAGACTTAATGCATGCAAAAGGAGCAACATTAGTCAAGCATTATAAAGACCTGGCTTTTATGGGTTTTGTTGATGTTATTGCACACATGAACACCATTCGGAAAAACTTGATTTTCTGTAAAAAGGATATATTGGAATATAAACCCGATGTCGTAATTCTGGTAGATTACCCCGGTTTCAATTTACGTATTGCGGAATTTGTAAAAAAACATCAGATTAAAACCATCTATTATATCTCTCCCCAGGTTTGGGCATGGAAAAAATCCAGGATTAAAAGAATTAAAAAATCGATAGACCAAATGTTGGTAATTCTTCCGTTTGAGAAAGAATTTTATCAACGATATAATTATCATGTTGAATTTGTCGGACATCCACTTTTAGATGTTCTCGAAATAAAAGTTAAGGGTGATAACTCGCTCTTTAAAACTGAGAACGGACTCGATCAACGCCCAATCATTGCATTGTTACCCGGTAGTCGTAAGCAGGAAATTAAACGTATGTTAAAAAGCATGCTGGCTGTTGTTCCATATTTTAACCAATATCAGTTCATAATTGCCGGAGCTCCCGGAATACCAGCGGAATATTATTTATCATTGAAGGATGAAATAGCATTTAAAGTAATTCACGCTCAAACGTATGAATTATTGCAACAAGCCGAAGCAGCACTCGTAACTTCCGGAACGGCAACCCTTGAAACCGCCTTGCTTGAAGTACCCGAAGTAGTCTGTTATAAAGGCGATAAGTTATCGGTTGCCCTTGCACGTAAACTTATAAAAATCAAATACATCTCTTTGGTTAATTTAATTTTGGATAAGCCTGTGGTAACAGAACTCATCCAAAATGATTTAAACGCAGACCAACTTCGAGTTGAACTCAACGAATTATTATTTAATCCACTCAAGCGTGATAAAATGATCGCGGACTATAAATTACTTAAAACTAAATTGGGTGGTAAAGGTGCTTCAAAAAAAGCCGCTCAATTAATTTTCACTTCCTTTTCAAAATCAAAATAAGAACAAACTGATCATTTAGGAATAAATTGTAAGTAAGCAAACTTACGACTTATGAATCCATGGCACCAATATTCTTTTGTTCGAATCATACTTTTTTATTTGATTGGAATATATACTTGTATTTGGTTAAAACAGCCTTTCAGTAATAGCCTGGTTATACTTTTGGTTATCATTGTAATTAGCTCGATTTTAGCATACTTTCAAAAAAGATTTAGTTTTAAATTCAGGGCTTTTTATGGGATAATAACTTCATTCATTTTTATAGTTTTAGGATTCTCGATTTGTGGAATGCATATGCAAAAGTCAAGTCAGTTAAGCTGTATTGGAGAGACTAATACATACCTGCTGCGAATTACAGAGCCACCTTCCAAAACAGAAAAATCAATTAAGATTGTTGGGAAACTCAGCCAAAAGTCTGAATTAAAACAAAGCAGGCCCAACAAGGAAAAATCAATATTATATTTACAAAAAGACAGCGCTGGCACCAACTTAAAGTATGGTGATTTGCTATTGCTTGAATGTAATTTGCAATTGATTAGTTCCCCTCAAAACCCCCATGAATTCAACTACAAAAGGTATTTAAAATATAAGAACATTTACACACAAGCCTTTGTTCAATCCGGCGGTTGGGTAGTGGTTGGCCAAAATAAGTCGAATCCAATCAAACTGTTTGCACTAAATATCAGGGATTATTTACTGAGTGTGCTAGGTGGTACAAATCTTACCAATAAACAACAATCGGTGGCAAAGGCAATTCTTTTGGGTCATGACGAAACCCTCGATCCCGAAACCAGAAATGAATATGCCAGTGCCGGAGCTATGCATGTGTTATGTGTATCCGGTTTACATGTTGGAATAATCTATCTGGCATTCAATTTATTACTAGGATTTCTGGATAAATCTCGTCATGCAAGATCCGTAAAAGCAATCTTATTAATATTGCTAATCTGGATTTACGCCTTAATCACCGGCCTATCTCCTTCTGTCCTTCGTGCGTCAATTATGCTAAATTTTATAATACTGGGTGGAGCAATTAATCGCAAAGGAAATATTTATAATACATTGGCGGCATCTGCATTTTTACTTTTACTCTTTAATCCTTTAATGATAATGGAAGTAGGATTTCAGTTATCCTATGCTGCGGTAATCGGGATTGTTTCAATTTATCCATTAATTAAACCGCATTTATATTCCAAAAATAAAATTATTGACAAGGTATTTTCCGTATTGATTATTTCATTTGCCGCTCAGGTTGGGACGTTTCCTTTAGCAATCTTCTATTTTCATCAATTTCCGGTATATTTTCTACTCACCAATTTATTGGTTGTTTCATTGGCCGGGCTAATTATTAATATTGGATTTATCTATTTTATTGTATCTGGTTTACCAATAGTTTCTGAAGGAGTTGAATTCATTTTCAAATTAGTATTATGGATAATGAATACTTATGTCTCAATTATTGAATCCCTACCCGGATCAACACTTAGAGGGCTAATTTTAACACTCATTGCAGTGATTATTATTTATTTATTAATGATAAGTTTCGTAAAGGCAATAATTAGCAAATCAAAAAAATGGATAACTATATCATTAAGTTGTCTGTTGATGTTGACAATAATGCACACAAAAAGACAAATACAAATCCAACAACAATATAAGCTTACAATTTATAGTATAAATAATCAATCTGCCCTTGAATTTAACAAACAAAAAAGCAATGTGTTATTTGCTGATTCAAGTTTGATTTTGGATAAGAATAAAATTAATTACCATATTCAAAATGATTGGTGGTATTCAGGCATCAAAAAAAGTGAATTAGTTCCTATAAATACTACAATCTACACCAAAAATGAAATAGGTATATTTAAACATAATGAATTGATGTTGATCCAAAATAAATTGATACTGATCATAAATAACAATAATTGGAGAGATATTGACTCAATGATATTACAACCCGATTATTTATTGATAAGTGGAAACCCTAAAATTTCATTAGTTAAGGCTCTTGAAAAATTCAAGCCTTCCTTGATAATTATTGATCCTTCAAATTCATATTATCAGGAAAAGATTTGGGTGAAGGAGGCTGAAGAATTCAATATTCCATGTCATTTTGTTCGACTGGAGGGTGCATTGGTTAGAAATATTTAAAATAATTGTTTTGAGATAATAAAAATTGAATTACCTTTGCCGCTTCTAAACGGGGAATGCTCTTAACAAAGATATTGGTTCGGTAGTTCAGTTTGGTTAGAATACGTGCCTGTCACGCACGGGGTCGCGGGTTCGAGTCCCGTCCGGACCGCTTTATAATCTTAAACCTCTTAGTAAATCAATTATTTACTAAGAGGTTTTTTGTTTAGGGTAGGAATAGATTGTTTTTTGGTAACAATATCAATATATGGGAGAATTTTTATAACTTTAACAGACCGCATAAATCATATGGAGGCTTAACTCCTTATGAAATATTTAGAACAAAAATGAATATCGATATTCAAAGTCGACCCAAGTTCAACGTATAAAATTAATATTTATATCATGGTTATATTAACTAAAATAAAGTCTGAAAAACGTAACAGTATAATCATTTTTTTCTTGATTGCAATACTCTTATTACTATTAGTTTCCTGCCATCAACACTTACAAAAAGAGAATCCATATAACTTAAAAATTATTTCTAACGTATCAGATTATAAAAAACTAATTTCAATAAATCCTGAAGAAACCTTAGTGGATATTGAAAAGTTGATCCCAGGAATTGTTCTTGACATTAGGTATGCGACAAAAAATAATTTTACTAATCAACAAATCTATAGCTCCCCAAAGGCTTTTGTAAGAAAACCAGTTGCCGAGGCTTTATTAAAAATTCATACTGCTTTAAACAGCAAAGGACTTGGCTTAAAAGTGTTTGATGCTTATAGACCATATTCGGCTACAATGAAATTTTACGAAGTATATCCTGACACAAATTTTGTAGCTGCCCCATGGAAAGGTTCCGTGCATAACCGAGGCTGTGCAGTAGATCTTACGTTGATCGATTTAAATACAAATACCGAGCTTGAAATGCCAACGTTATTTGACGATTTTACTACAAAATCAGCACATTCGTTTTTGAACCTTTCCGAGACTGTGCTTAAGAACAGGGAGTTACTTAGAGATGTAATGACAAAGTATGGTTTTGTTCAATATGAACATGAGTGGTGGCATTACGATTTCGTTGGTTGGCAGGATTCTGATTTAATGGATATCTTATTTGAAGAATTATAACTAAAAATTATTGATGTATTTAAGTTAGGTCTTAGTACAATATAATTTTTCAATATTCTTATTATTATCTTAAGATTCATCATGAGAATCATCTTCTTTTTTTGGCGTGAGATTAAAATTTTCCGGATGTCGGGCTGTTTTATCTCTGTAAAAATCCTGAATAATTTTTAAGTCAGCTTCGTAATCTCCAGTCGGATAAATTACCGGACCAACTCCAGCCTCTTTTTTTGCATAATCAGCATAGCCCAATGCAATTGGTACATTCGCTTTTTCGGAGATAAGATAGAAACCCTTTTTCCATCTGGCAGAATATTTGCGCGTACCCTCCGGAGTAATCATCACGTATATTGAGTCAGCACTATCAAAAATACTTACAATCTGCTCAACCACATTGGTGCGTTTTCCCCGGTCTACGGCGATACCTCCTCCCCAAGTCCTTAAAATTCCACCTATTGGAAAAACAAAAAGTTCTTTTTTTATTAGGAATTTAATATCTACACCGATAGCAGCATAAGCCAATCGCCCAACGAAAAAATCCAGATTACTGGTATGAGGTGCAGCCATAATTATACATTTTTTCAAGTTCTGAGGAATGATTCCATGAATCTTCCACCCCCAAAGTTTAAGTATAATTTTAGCAAACAATTTCATGCGATTATAATTTATTTATCTGTTATATGGAACTTTTCCCGATAAATCGGGATTCGTTTCATTTTACTTTGTAAAAGTGAGATGTAAATATACATAATTAATATTGCGATAAGCACAAACGCCTTTGTAAAAAAACAGAGGTCACAAAGTAAAATATACCAAGCGTGGAATATGCTAGAGGAACCCCAACTTCATTTATCAATATTTTGCATATTTAGTTTAAAATTCAATTTCTAAATTCAATTGCTCTTTTAAATCTTTCAGATCGGGATTTCTTTTTTTCATTTCTTCAAATTTTTCCTGATCAGTATATGCCCCATTGCTTTCTTCCTTCTCGGTCATTATTGGGACTAATGACAATTCAGAGTTTTGAAGATATTCTTTTAAATATGCCTGTACATTATTAATATTTATTTTGTCGTTGGCAACAATTTTGTTATCGATTTTAAATTCAATTTTAAAATCCTCTTTCAACTCAGGTTTATATTTCGAAAGCGCGCTCGCGAAGCTAGGCAACTTTTCAGAAATCGAATTAAAATAGTCCGTCCAATGCAATTCTAAATCCTCTTGATTAAAATCTAAGTTCTTAATTGGTTTTGGCGGTTTATTCGATTCATTTCTATTTTCTTCCTCATCTGACTTACGAATATTCCTTTTAATTGAAATTGATCCCGGAATTTTTGGTAACGGGGTTTTTTCCATGGGCTTATCAGAGACGATTGGTTTTTCTGGCTGCTTTTCTTCACTAATTACAGGCTCAGGTTTTTTATGTTCCTTTATCTCAGTTACTACTGGCTTTGGTTTTTGTAATTCAGTTTTCTTTTGTGGAGGAGCAATCGGTACATTCGTATTAACTTCTTTTTTCTCTCTCAACGAACATAATTGCATGAGAGCTAGTTCAACATGCAAACGCTTATTATTGCTGGTTTTATATTCAATGTCACACCGACTTGTAATTTCAAGAGATCTTATGAGAAACATAACTTCACAAAGAGCTGATTGATCTGCATATCGGTTTCTGATGGTATCTCCTACTTCTAATAATGAAAGCGTTTCCTGGTCTTTACACACTAATAAATTCCGAAGATGTTCAGCTAAACCGATAATAAAATGCTGACCTTCAAAACCATTTTCAATAATCGTATTAAAAATAAGAAGGGATTGGGTAATGTTTTTATTCAAAATGGAGTCAACTATTTTAAAGTAAAAATCGTAATCAAGTACATTCAAATTTTCAATAACATTCTTATAGGTGATATTTGCTCCCGAAAAACTTACGATTTGGTCAAAGATAGACAGCGCATCACGCAAAGCTCCATCTGCTTTTTGTGCAATAATATGCATTGCGTCTGTCTCTGCTTCTACATTTTCTTTTTCGGCAACAAAAGATAAATGCTTAGCGATATCGTCAATACCGATTCGTTTAAAATCAAAAATTTGACAACGTGATAATATGGTGGGAATAATTTTATGTTTTTCAGTGGTAGCAAGGATAAATTTAGCGTATGCCGGTGGCTCTTCCAACGTTTTAAGAAAGGCATTAAAAGCACTTGCCGACAACATGTGAACCTCATCAATAATGTATACTTTATATTTCCCAACCTGTGGAGGAATCCGAACCTGATCAACCAGGCTACGAATATCGTCGACTGAATTGTTGGAAGCTGCATCCAATTCATGAATATTGAAGGACGCAGCATTGTTGAAAGAAGTACAAGACTCACACTCATCGCATGCCTCAATATTATCCGTCAAATTTTCACAATTTATTGTCTTTGCAAGTATTCGGGCACAAGTTGTTTTACCAACACCCCTTGGCCCACAAAATAAAAATGCCTGAGCGAGGTGGTTATTTTTGATCGCATTTTTAAGGGTAGAAGTAATAGATTTCTGACCGACAACAGTGTCGAAGGTAACAGGTCTATATTTTCGTGCTGAAACAACAAAGTTCTCCATCTTCTTTCAATTAACAAATAGTATTGTTCAAAATTAAAAAAAAAATGACTTCTGTTACTTCCATTATTTTTATTTGCCCCTTCAAATTCAGATAATACAATATAGCCTTATCTTTCTTCTATAAATATATATCTTTACAGTCAGAGGGCAACTCAATTATTTTTTTCATGTAGTCTGTATGTTTACAAGAAAAAAC
This sequence comes from Bacteroidota bacterium, assembly GCA_003353955.1. GTDB lineage: Bacteria > Bacteroidota > Bacteroidia > Bacteroidales. Next base: position 16,155 of record PIVJ01000002.1, read on the forward strand.
ATCTCTGTTTGTTTAAAGGATATTAAAATAATTACACAACAAGAAGATTTATGATTCTGGTTTATACTGCAATTTCTTCTAATCGTTTAAACTACACACTGAATGTAATCTTTCGGGATATTTTATATATTGACTTTGAGCTTGTTTACGATTTAAAAGAGTTTGAGAAAAGTACCGAAGCAAAAATTAATTATTCGGAATTAAAGATGGATGATGCGATTTCCATAAATCCGTCCGGATTATTATTTGAATCAGGTGTTTTTCTACAATCTATCAATGTAAAGCAATGGCAAAACATACCCACTTTTTTTAATGGAATGAGTACTGTTGATTTTCCTTTTGATCCTTTCGCAATGATTTTTTATTTGGTTTCGAGATATGAAGAGTATTTGGAGCCAATATCCAAAGATCTGCACGAACGATTTCCTGCCGAAGAAAGTTTAGCCTATCAGCATGGATTTCTAAATCAACCGTTGGTTAATCAACTTGCCCTAAAAATTAAGGAGAAAATCGAACAGAAATTTCCATCAACACATTTTTCATCATCAGAATTTGAATACATTCCAACCTTTGATATTGACAGTGCATTTGCCTACTTAGGAAAAGGATTACTTAGAAACACAGCTGGGCTGATGAAATCAATTTTGAGGTTACAGTTCGGAAAAGCTCTTGAACGTTTTCATGTACTATCTGGTTTAAAACCTGATCCATACAATATTTTTGATTTCTTAATTGAGCACTGTTTAAGTAATAAACTTAAGCCAATCATCTTTGTCAATCTGGGTAAATATGGAAAATATGATAAAAATATTTCTTCGACTAATCCAAGACTTACAAAACTGTTAAAAAAACTCGGAAGGAAGTTTACAGTTTCAATTCATCCATCTTACAAATCGAACTCCGATATTGATATTCTCGAAAATGAGATTAGCAAATTGAAACGAATTATCAAGAAAGAGATCACACAATCGAGGCAACATTATTTAAAACTAACTCTTCCGGAGACTTACAGAAACTTGCTTGAATTAGGAATTAAGGAAGATTATTCTCTGGGGTATGCCTCACAAGTAGGATTTAGAGCGAGTATTTGCACTCCTTTCAGATTTTATGATTTACTGAAAGAGGAGGAAACAGATTTGACAATTTTTCCCTTTACCTTTATGGATGGAACATTTACTGATTATCTGAATCTATCTGCAACCAAATCTATGGAAATCATTCAGGAATTAGCTGAAAATACAAAGCAAGTTGGAGGTCAGTTAATTGGCATCTGGCATAACTCAGCGATTGCTGATGAACCGAGATTGAAGGAACTTTTTGTTGATAGCTCATCATTTATTAAAGCTGATGCATGATAAAATACATCCAACATAACGATATCGATCTGGTAAAATGGGATGATTGTATAACACGATCTTTTAATGGAATGGTTTATGCCTTTTCCTGGTATTTAGATTCGGTTTGTAAAAGCTGGGACGCATTGGTTGAAGATGATTACGTTCGGGTTTTCCCGTTACCTGTTAAAATAAAATTTGGATTTGATCTTATTTATCAACCCTTCTTTACACAGCAATTAGGAGTGTTTTCGCAAAAAATATTAACCGAGGAAGTTGTCATCAATTTCCTGAATACCATACCCTCCAATTTTAAATATATTGAGATGAATTTGAATACTTTCAATAAAATTGATAGCGATAATTACCAGATTACACCGCAACTGAATCATGAACTGGACCTGATAAATACCTACGAGAATTTGGCAAAAAAGTATTCGAAGAATTTAAAACGAAATTTAAAAAAAGCTAACGAATCACAATTAAGTATTGTCCCGAATATTAAACCCGACGACATAATTGAATTATTCAGGAGAAATAAAGGAAAGGTAATAAAACATTTAACAGATCGTGACTATCTCAGCCTAAAAAGACTTGTTTATTCTGCGATTCATAGAGGTGTTGCTGAAGTATTAGGAGCTTACACAACTACCAATGAATTGTGTGGAGGCGTCATCTATTTTCTGGCTAATAGAAAACTAGTATTTCTATTTTCAGGATTAAATGAGAGCGGAAAACAGTTGGGTGCGATGCCAAAATTAATTGATTACATCATTCGGGAAAGAGCTACACAGCATTTGACGTTCGATTTCGAAGGCTCTAATACATCTGAACTTGCCAGATTTTATAAATCATTTGGTGCGAAAGAAGTAATTTATTCCAGATTAGTCATCAATCGATTAAGCTTACCTTTTAAATTGGCATTTAAAACATATCGGTATTTCAAGCTCAAGTAACAGTTAAATCATCCTGACTTCATAAATGTCTTTTTTGTACATTTGTAACGCTTGTAAATTCTTATACATATGGTTTATACTCTTGGAAAGGAAAATAGTCTGCTGAATCAATTTTTATCTGAGTTAAGAGGTGAAAAAAATCAACTGGATTACCAACGCTTTCGTAGAAATCTGGAACGAATGGGCAAAATCTTTGCTTATGAAATTAGTAAAAAACTTAGCTGCATTGAGAAAGGCATTACCACTACTCTTGGAGTTTCCACCGAGTATATTTTAAAAGGACACCCTGTGTTAGCTACCATTTTCAGGGCAGGATTACCGTTACCTCAAGGAATGTTAAATTATTCTGATCAAGCAGATAATGCTTTTATATCTGCTTATCGTAAATACAAAAAGAATCAACAATCTGATATTCGTATTGAATACGCTTCTAGCCCTATACTTACAGATCGTGTATTAATAATTACGGCTGTAATGTTGGCTACAGGAGTTTCTGTTGTATTGGCATATAAGAAATTACTGAATAAAGGAAAACCAAAGCACACATACATAGTTGCGGCTTTGGCAAGTGCTGAAGGAATTGAATTTCTAAAGAAAAACCTACCTTCATCCAAAATAACTACTTGGTTGGGAGCAGTTGATGATGAATTGACAGCACAATCTTATATTATACCCGGATTAGGGGATGCTGGAGATTTAGCTTATGGTAAAAAAAATGATGTATAATTAAATGATTATGAAGACTCAATTATTAATTGAAAACATTAGAATCTCGCTAGAATCAATACGATCACATTCGTTAAGGAGTATTCTTACTATATTGATTATTGCCTTTGGAATTATGGCTTTGGTCGGTATTTTAACAGCCATTGATTCGATCAAATACTCATTAACTGAAAATTTCGCTATGATGGGTTCGAACTCTTTTACAATCCGAAACCGTGAATTGGGTATACATATTGGTGGGAGTGGGGGCCAACGCAACGAAAGATTCAACCCTATTACAATTCTTGAAGCAAATGCGTTTAAGGATGAGTTTGAATTTCCTGCCACAGTTTCAGTTTACACCATCGGTACGGGTTTAGGTACATTGAAATTCGAATCAGAAAAAACCGATCCCAATGTAGAAGTTATAGGTTCTGACGAAAACTATTTGGTTACCTCAGGCTTAGAGATTGAGAAAGGAAGAAATTTTAATGCGAATGAAGTTCATTTTGGTGCTAATGTAGTCTTATTAGGGAGTGAAGCCGCATCTCGACTATTTAAGGGCAATATTGATCCAATTGAAAAAGTTATTTCTGTTGGCGCAGGAAAATATCGTGTTATCGGAGTCTTAAAAGAGCGAGGTTCGGAAATAGGGAGTAGTGACCGAACGGCTATTCTACCCTTGACCAATGTTCGTCAGTATTTTTCACGTGCTAATATGACCTACTCAATAAATGTTATCACCCAAAAGCAAGAGGATATGGAACCGGCAATTGGTGAAGCCACCGGTTTGTTCAGAACCATTCGGAAAGATCAGTTGGGTGAAGATGATACTTTTGCTATTGCACAGAGTGATTCTGTTGCAACGATGTTGATAGATTTAATTAGCTATGTTACCATAGCAGCTACATTTATAGGCCTTATTACACTTATGGGAGCAGCCATTGGATTGATGAATATTATGCTTGTATCGGTCACTGAGCGAACCAGAGAAATTGGCATTCGTAAAGCTATGGGCGCAACCAAAAAGACCATACGAAACCAATTCTTCGCTGAGGCAATTGTTATTGGTCAGTTAGGAGGAATCCTTGGAATTATCTTAGGCATCTTAATTGGAAACGTTCTGTCACTCGCTATGGAGAGTGCATTTATTATTCCCTGGTTATGGATTTTATTAGGCGTTGGACTTTGTTTTTTCGTTGCTACCGTTTCAGGAATAATTCCGGCTAATAAAGCTGCTCGTTTAGATCCAATTGAAGCCTTGCGTTACGAATAAGATTAATTAGGCCGGTGCAATAATCTTCTTAAACCCAATTAGCTGATCGTACAAAGTACCAGGTTCACGGTAGTAAATAAAAATAGAATATTCATTATTTGTTTCGAAATGATTTCCTTCGATGATGGAAATATCACCGGCATTTACATCATCATCTTTAACAATGTATTGATAATTATAATATCCTTGTTTTAAAAAAAGCTGGAGTTCATATTTACTGGTTTCCGAATTGAATTGTAATTGTGAATACTCATTAAAAGCCCAGTTTGTTAAAGCTCCAATAACGTATATGTTGCTCTTAGTTAAATAATCAGGTGATTGTAAAGAAAGTTCTATCCAGGCATAATCAGCCTCGGTTGAACTATTAATCCCGTCCTCGGTTTTAATTAATTTTCTTCCATTTATATCGTCTGAAAAACGATAATCTTTATTCCCCCTGCCTTCATCTTCCCAAAGTAGAACATGGTAAGCATTTGAGAAATAATCGATTTCTTGAATCTGGGCTGATTTATATTTAAAGCTTTTAATATCAATTGACCTAAACTCATTTCCTCCATCAAAAATACTTTTATTATTAAAATGGTAATCTAACTCATCGCCATTATTTCTTACGGGTTTTATATCCGTAATTATATTATCGGTTCTCCCGTTTTGTTGAATAACTATTTTCAAGTTCTGCGCCGGATTCTGAATATAAGACTTCATTAAGCTTATACTAAATCCAATCTCTTGTTTATTGAATTTATGTTTCAGAAACAAGGGCGGTTTAACAGAAGCTATAACTTCTACTTTTGGATCAATTACTTTAAATCTCCTTTTAAGAACAATCGTTGTTTCATCAAAATCTTCGAACACAGTGATCATATAATTTCCCGATTTAGTAATTCTCAAGTAATCTGTTGGGAAGATAAGTTCATAGTGAATATAGGATGTAGTTGTATTGAGAGAAAATGCATAATTATTTACTTCATCAACCTGAAAACCATCAATATACTCCGATGGAATTAAGTCAGAAGGAACCCAATCTCCGTTGCAATGCTGGATGCGAAATTTATAACTTCTAACCATTACGTCATCCAGATCATCAAACTCAAGCTGCAATTTTTCGTCCGTATTCAATGCTATAATTGGATCCGAGAGTCCAAAGCCATACTTATAAAGTGATACTGATCTTATAGTGTTTTTATCACCTGGATAATTTACGACAGCAACATTAAAAACTGATGGAGGAAACGCGTGCAGATCTTCCGAAGTGCAAACAATAAAAAACATGATATGTATCAGTATAAAACCTTTTAACGGTTTATATAGAAAAGTATTATTCATAGAAGTTGTTTAAGGTTGACGTAATAAAATGACACAAAAAGTTATTATATTTAAGGCTTTCCAACGAATTTTGTTTGTTTCAAAACGGGTTAAAATAGCTTTAAAAGCATCTAGCCAGGCATTGGTACTCTCCAGCAAAAACCTGCATTTATAAAGCAACTCATCAAAAAGGTGCTCACTTTTGTTGCCGTTTCTTTTGTTCTTGTTAATATTATCTATGATGTCATTTTTATAACAAAACAGGCAGATTACTGGTTTTGTGCTTTTTTAGCACAATCTCCCAATCCTTTTCCCAACTCCCATCTTTACACCGTTTCTGAAAGTGATGATAAATACTTTGCCAACGGTATCTTACACTAAAAAATTGTTTCGTGGGAAACTGCCTCCATTGACAGCCTGTTTTTAGCCGATAAAGTATCGCTTCTAGCACTTGATAAACGTTAACTTTTGTGTAGTGTTTTTTTTGAAAGAAGGGTACAACCTATTAAAAATCAGACTTTATACACCATTTTTTCTTTTCAATATTCAACTATTGACAGCTTCATAGATTAACTATATTTTTTTTCCGCGGTATCAAATCAATGTTCAGCTTATTTATACAAAGATAAAAATAAGGTTGTATATTTCAGTTTGTGTTACTAAAACTAAGCAAGTTGGATTTTATTTTGTAAAATTGCACTTTAAAAACTGACATTAACTAAATGCCGATGATGATAAAAATTAAAAAGGGCCTGGATATTAAATTGGTAGGAGAGGCAGAAAAAATAATCTCCAAATTAAAGCCCAATAGCTATGCCATAAAACCAACAGATTTTATTGGTGTATTTCCAAAAATGTTAGTAAAGCAAGGTGATACAGTTAAAGCTGGCTCCCCTTTGTTTTTTGATAAATACAGAGACAATATTCAGTTTACTTCCCCCATTAGTGGAAAAGTAACTGAATTAAGAAGAGGTGCAAAACGTGTTTTGCTTGAGATTAAAATTGAACCGGACGAACAGATTGTTTATGAAGATTTTGGCAAAGCAAACCCTGCTGATCAAACGAGAGAATACATCATAGAGAAATTACTTAAAAGTGGAATATGGCCATTTATTCGTCAACGCCCATACTCCGTAATTGCGAATCCGGAGAATGACCCTAAAGCCATCTTTATTTCTGCATTTGATTCTAATCCATTAGCGCCCGATTATGATTTGATGGTGCATGGAAAAGGAAAAGTTTTCCAAACCGGAATTGATGCATTAACAAAGTTGACAAGCGGGAAAATACATTTGAATGTGAATGGGAAAGACACACCTTCGGACGTATTTACAAATTCAAAGAATGTTCAAATTAATGAGTTTACAGGACCACATCCTGCTGGAAACATTGGAACCCAAATTGCACATATCGACCCAATTAACAAAGGTGATATTGTTTGGTATCTCTATCCTCAAGATGTGATCACCATTGGAAATCTTTTCTTTGAAGGGAAATTCGATACAACTCGTTTAATTGCATTTACCGGATCCGAGGTTATCAAGCCGACCTATTTTAAAACCCAATTGGGAGCATGTATTGATTCGATGGCAGAAAACAATGTTTCGGATGTTAAAAAAAGATTTATTAGTGGAAATGTACTTACCGGCGATAAAGTGGAAAGAGATGGTTTTGTTGGGTCTTATCATTCTCAAGTTACGGTAATTCCTGAAGGTGACACTCATGAATTTTTCGGATGGTTGATTCCAAATCCTAAAAAACATAGTTTTTATCGATCTGCTTTATCATGGCTTACACCAAATAAAAAATTCAAATTAAATACCAATTTGAATGGTGGTGGTCGTGCCTTTGTTATGACAGGCCAATTTGAGAAAGTATTTCCAATGAATATTTTTCCAATGCAATTAATAAAATCGATCATGATTGAGGACATTGATGCAATGGAAAATCTTGGAATTTATGAAGTTGATGAAGCGGATTTCGCACTTTGTGAATACATCAGTACTTCTAAGATTAATATTCAGGAAATTGTTAGAAATGGCCTGAACTTGATGAGGAAGGAAATGAGCTAGAAATTAATGTTTAATCATTAAATATAATAATGAAAGTAATTAGAAAAATATTAGATGACATTAAACCCAACGTTCAAAAAGGTGGAAAATTTGAAATCTTTCATTCAGCCTTTGATGCTGTTGAAACACTCTTCTTTGTACCTGATAAAGTAACAATTAAAGGGAGTCATATTCGGGATGGTATTGACATGAAAAGAACAATGATCGTTGTTTTCATTGCCTTAATTCCAGCCTTATTATTCGGGATGTGGAATGTGGGTTTCCAACATTTTAAATCCTTGGGTGAAACAGTTACATTATGGCCTGCATTCTGGTATGGATTCTGGAAAGTTTTACCCATTGTAATTGTAACTTATGTCGTTGGTTTAGGAATTGAGATCATTTTTGCACAAAAGCGAGGGCATGATGTAAACGAAGGATTCTTTGTTTCGGGAATATTAATTCCACTTGTACTTCCTCCTGATATTCCGCTGTGGATGGTGGCAGTTGCAACTGCTTTCGCTGTAATTATCGGGAAAGAAGTTTTTGGTGGAACAGGGATGAATATCCTCAACCCTGCGTTGACTGCTCGTGCTTTTTTATTCTTTGCTTACCCCTCTTTTATGTCGGGCGACAAAGTGTGGATCTCAGACAAAGCAGATGCTTTCTCAGGAGCTACACCACTGGGTGATGCTTTAGTTGGAAATTTTGACAAGCTGCCAAATCCAATGGATATGATCACCGGAATTATTCCTGGATCAATTGGTGAAACATCAATCATTGCCATTTCGATAGGTGCACTTATTTTATTATTTACGGGTGTTGCAAGTTGGAGAATTTTATTCTCAACAATTGCAGGAGCGCTAATAATGGGATTACTTTTCAATTTATGGGGTTATAATGATTATATGAATCTTCCTGCTCATTATCATTTAATCATGGGTGGCTTCGCATTTGGTGCCGTATTTATGGCAACTGATCCTGTTACTGCTTCACAAACCAATAAAGGGAAGTATATTTATGGATTCCTCATTGGCTTGCTTGCCGTATTAATCAGGGTATTTAACCCCGCTTATCCGGAAGGAATGATGCTTGCCATTTTACTAATGAATGTATTCGCTCCGCTCATTGATTACTATGTGGTGGCATCAAATATTAACAAACGACTTAAACGCGTTAAGGCTTAATTATTAAGGGAAATAAAACATAAACTTATGTATAGTAATTCTTATATTTTTCGATATGCAAGTGTGATGGTGATCATTGTTGCTGCCATTTTATCGTCGGCTGCAATGTTCCTAAAACCTCTTCAGGAAAAAAATGAAGCAATTGATAAAATGAAAGGCATCTTAGCTTCAGCAAACATTAAAGCTACTTCAGGAAATGCCATCGAACTTTACAAAACAAATATTACTGAGGAAATTGTAATAACTAATTCCGGTGAGATCGTTGAGGCAAGTAAAAGTGGTGAAGTTGAACCAGGGAAGAGCCTGGCTTTCAATTTGGATTTAAAGAAGGAATTATATAAAAAGAGTAAAAATCTTGAATTTAATATTCCGCTATTAGTTGTTGAATCTAATGGAATTAAAACTTATATTATTCCACTTCGTGGAACTGGCCTTTGGGGCCCAATCTGGGGCAACATTGCCGTTAAGGATAATTTTAGTACAGTTGTAGGTGTAACTTTCGGACATAAAGGTGAAACTCCTGGTTTGGGTGCTGAAATTGATACTAAAATCTTCCAGTCCCAATTTGTTAGTAAAGAAATTTTTAATGATGGTAAATTTCAATCTGTGAAAGTTGTTAAAGGCGGTATAGTTACATTGCCTGCTAATATGCACATTCATGGTGTAGACGCTATTTCTGGTGGTACAATTACCAGTGATGCGGTGAGTGAAATGCTTGCCAATTGTTTAGAAAATTATGTTCCATATATCAATAAACGCAATTAACTGATGAGTGAAGAGAAAAAAGAAAAGAAAGCAATATTTTCGGCTAAAAACCGTAAACTCTTAATCAACCCCCTTCATAAAGACAACCCAATCACAACTCAGGTTTTGGGGATTTGCTCAGCTTTAGCTGTAACTGCTAAAGTTAAACCGGCATTTGTAATGACTTTATCTGTAATGGCAGTTCTGGCAATCGGTAATGTCATAATCTCAATATTGCGAAACGGAATTCCTCCTCGAATCAGAATTATTGTTCAGTTGGTTGTAATTGCTGCACTTGTAATTTTAGTTGATCAGGTATTGAAAGCATTTGTTTTTGATGTAAGTAAGCAGCTCTCAGTTTTTGTAGGATTGATCATTACCAACTGTATTATCATGGGGCGATTTGAAGCTTTTGCCATGGCTAATAAACCTTGGGAATCGTTTTTAGACGGACTTGGAAATGCATTTGGTTACGGTTGGATCTTAATTGTAGTGGCTTTCTTCCGAGAGTTCTTAGGATCCGGAACCATTTGGGATTACCCTGTGATGGAAAAATTAGGAGTTTACAGCTTCGGGTATGAGAACAATGGATTTATGATTTTACCTCCAATGGCTTTAATTATTGTTGGGGTCATTATCTGGGTTCAAAGATCGAAGGATAAGACATTAATTGAAGAAAAATAATAAAAAATTATAATAATTAAGATATGCAGGAATTATTTAACATATTCGTAAAGTCCATCTTTATTGACAATATGGTATTTGCTTATTTCCTAGGTATGTGTTCATACCTGGCAGTTTCAAAAACAGTAAAAACCTCGATGGGGCTTGGGTTGGCAGTTGTTTTTGTACTGGGGATTACAGTACCGGTTGATTATTTGATGAATAAATATTTGCTTTCAGAAGGAGCCTTAAGTTGGTTAAGCCCTGAATTTGCTACTGTTGATTTAAGTTTCTTGAGTTTTATCATGTTCATTGCTGTAATTGCATCAATGGTACAATTAGTTGAAATGATTGTTGAGAAATTTGCACCTGTTTTATACAACTCACTAGGGATATTCCTTCCACTTATTGCTGTTAACTGTGCGATTTTAGGAGGCTCATTGTTTATGCAGGAAAGAGAGTATGAAACTATTTGGCAGGCTACTTCATTTGGGCTTGGATCGGGAGTGGGATTTTTGTTGGCAATTATTGGTATTGCTGCCATTCGCGAAAAAATCCGTTACTCAAATGTTCCTGCTCCATTAAGAGGCCTGGGTATCACTTTTATCATTACAGGACTAATGGGAATTGCATTTATGAGTTTCTTAGGAATTAAATTATAATCTTCATAACTTGATAATAAACGATTAGATATGATTTTAAATATTAGTATAGGATTCGTTGTTTTAATCAGCATCGCCGTTTTTCTGACTATTATCATGCTGTTGGTTTCAGTATTATTATATGCCCGAAAAAAACTAATGCCATCTGGCGAAGTTATTCTAACAATTAACGAAGAAAAAAAATACACTGTTGATCCGGGATCAACCATATTGACCACATTGGCAAATCAAAAAATATTTCTTCCTTCTGCTTGCGGTGGTGGTGGTACTTGTGCCATGTGTAAATGTCAAATCTTTGAGGGTGGTGGAACAATACTACCGACCGAGGTAGACTATTTTACCCGAAAAGAAGCACTCAACAATTGGCGTCTGGGTTGCCAGGTGAAAGTAAAAGAAGACATGAAAATCGGTATTCCTAAAGAAATATTCGGTATAAAGAAATGGGAATGCGAAGTTATTTCAAATCGAAATGTGGCAACATTCATTAAAGAATTTGTTGTTCGGCTTCCTGAAGGAGAAACCCTTGATTTCAGGTCAGGAGGATACATTCAAATTGATGTTCCAAAATGTGAAGTTGACTTCAGCACCATTGATATTGATGAAGAATACCGAACTGACTGGGATAACTTCAATATGTGGGAATTGAAAATGAAAAATTCGGAACCCATTTTTCGAGCTTATTCTATGGCTAATCACCCTGCCGAAGGAAACATTGTGATGCTAAACATTCGAATTGCCACTCCACCATGGGATCGCACCAAGAATACATTCATGAATGTGAATCCGGGTATTTGCTCCTCTTATATATTCGCATGTAAGCCGGGTGATAAAGTTACGGTTTCAGGGCCTTATGGCGAATTTTTTATCAAACCCACAGAACGGGAGATGATGTTTATTGGCGGTGGTGCAGGAATGGCACCCATGCGTTCACATATATTTGATCTTTTTAACACACGCAAAACAGGGCGGAAAGCTACTTTCTGGTACGGTGGTCGTTCGCTGAGAGAATTGTTTTATGTTGACCAATTTCAGGGTATTGAAGAAAAGTTTCCAAATTTCAAGTTTAATATAGGATTATCCGAGCCCCTCCCCGAAGACAATTGGGAAGGATATACCGGATTTATTCATCAGGTAATTATGGATAACTATTTAAGAAACCATCCTGAACCCGAGGAAATCGAATATTACCTCTGCGGTCCGCCAATGATGAATGATGCTGTATTAAAAATGCTTGATGATTACGGAGTACCTGAAGAGATGATTGCCTTCGACGATTTTGGTGGCTAAAAGATAATGCTTGGATGTAAGATAGAAGAATTTAGATCATTTTTTACTTGAATCCCGCACTAATAATTTCGTTTTAAGGACTTTTGTTACCGGCTGATAGCTCTCCCTGCTTTTCATGCGATCAAGCAGCAGATTAGCTGCAACTTGCCCCATCTCGAATCCTTTCTGATCAACTGATGACAGTTCAAAATATGACATGCGAGATATAAAAGAATTTGTAAATCCGCAAACAGCAACGTCACCTGGAATTTTCTTTTTTAATTTCCTTAATGCCTTAATACTTCCCATTGCTGTAAGATCATTTACTGCAAAAACCCCATCTACCTCAGGATGTTCTTTAATTAATTCCGGAATTAACTTATATGCTTGGTCATAAGTATCGCATGCTTGAATATAATGTTCAGGAATGCTAATATTAAAATGTTTATGAGCTTCTACATATCCATCTTTCCGCTTTTCTCCAATTGCAAGATGCTGAGGTCCAGCTAAGTGAATTATATGCTTACAACCAGATTCTATCAAATGCTTTGTGGCTTGAAAAGCTCCTTCAAAATCATCGACAATTACTTTGTCAGCAAATACACCTTCACAGGGACGATCAAAAAACACTATTGGAACTCCGATTTTTTCGATATTCCTAAAATGATCAAATTTGTGCGTATTCTTAGACATTGAAATAATAAATCCATCAATATTACTCGATAATAATGCTTGGACATTTTCAACTTCTCTTTCATAAGACTCATTTGATTGACATATCATCACATGATAACCGGATTTGTTCGCAATTTGTTCAATCCCGCTAATAACTGTTGAAAAAAAATGATGAATAATCTCAGGGATTAATAAGCCAATAATTTTGCTCTCATTTTGGAGAAGGCTTAAAGCTACTTTATTTGGTTTATAATTCAGCTCCTGAGCAAGCTCTTTGATGGCTTTCTTCGTATTGGGATTAATATTAGGATGGTTATTTAAAGCATACGAAACCGTTGAAGGAGAAATATTAAGTTTTCTTGCAATATCTTTTATAGTGACTCGATGACCCTTCATAATCTCAGCTAATTGTTAAGGGTTTTTAATGAAACATTACTAAAAACATCTTATTTAGACAGATTCTTGATTTATTTTAAGTGAAAAATACTGTTTTAGCTCCCTAAATTAAGTTAAAAAATGCAAAATATAGGAGATTTTACTAAAAATAAAAGGAAATTGATTTCTTAATTACAAACGTTTGAAATAGGGGTTAGCTAAATTTAGAATATCCTCAAACCCTTGTAAGTAAATATATTCAGGGAGTTTTGGCTTGGATTTTCTGCCATAATGTTTTAAATTTAAAGTCATTTTTAACTTATAATAAATAATATGAGAAAGTGTAAAGTTTTACTTATTGTAGTATTGTCTTTCTTCTTTATTCAGTCTAGTGCAATTTACGCTCAAAATACAGTGAGTGGAACTGTTACTGATTCAGAAGATGGCAGTACAATAGTTGGGGCAACCGTTCTTGTGAAAAACACAACCAATGGAATCACAACTGATATTAATGGGCACTACACATTATCAGTACCTGATGGCACAACTCTTGTCTTCTCATTTGTAGGCTATAACACACAGGAAATTTTAGTAAACGGTCAATCAATTATTGACGTAAGCTTAAAATATTCTTCTACCAGCTTAAGTGAAGTAGTAGTGATAGGCTATGGACAAGTGCGAAAAGATGATGCTACAGGTTCTGTTGATGTGATTAGTACTGATGATTTTAATAAGGGATCTATTACTTCCGCTCAGGATTTGATGGTGGGTAAAAGTGCTGGTGTTGTTATAACAACTGCCGGTGGTGCACCCGGAAGTGGTTCAACCATTCGTATTCGTGGTGGGTCATCGTTGAAAGCATCTAATGATCCTTTAATTATTATCGATGGTATTCCAATTGATAATAACAATGTATCTGGAAGCAGCAATTTCCTTTCGTTCATTAATCCTAATGACATAGAGTCATTTAACATCCTAAAAGATGCTTCTGCGGCAGCCATATATGGTTCAAGAGCCTCTAACGGTGTTATCATTATCACGACCAAAAAAGGGAAAGCTGGCCCCATGAAAATCAACTTTGACATGAATACATCGATTGCAAGTGCTATTGAATTCATTGATGTATATTCAGGTGATGAGCTTAGGAAAATAGCTTTAGACAAAAAAGACTTATATGGTGCTGATAGTTATAATATGCTTTGGAATGAGAACACCAATTGGCAAAAAGAACTCTTCCGAACTGTTATTTCCCAAGATAATAATATTGGCGTATCAGGCGCATACAAAAAAATACCTTATCGGGTTTCAATGGGTCACACAAACCAGAATGGTATAATGAAAAATACCTCAATGAAACGCTTGACAGGTTCTATAAACCTTAACCCAACATTGCTGGATGGTGATTTAAAAGTTAACATAAATCTTAAAGGAATGACCACCAATCATAATTTTGGTGATAATGAAGCCTTAGGATCTGCGATTGTTATGGATCCAACAAAACCGGTTTACGATGATCGCTTCTCAAATTCTGCGGGTTATTTTCAATGGGGTAATTATGGAGCTAATTTAGGAACTCCAAACCCGGTTGAACAATTAATGGAAGCAGACAATACCTCAAATGTTAAAAGAATTGTGGGCAACATTCAGTTAACGTATAAAATTCCTTCAATTCCAGAATTACAAGCTAATTTAAATTTGGCGTCAGATGTATCGAAAAGTGAAGGGCATAACAACCGTCCTAACACTTCTCCTTCCACTCTCACAAGCCCTTATTGGGGAAAGGTAAGTAATTACTCTGCTACAAATAAAAATTCTCTTCTTGATTTTTATATGAATTATAAAAAAGGTCTTGAAGAAATAAATAGTACGATTGATGTAACTGCTGGTTATTCATGGCAACACTTTGAGCGCGAAGATGATAATATTACTTATGGACTTACCGATGCGACACACCCTCCTCAAGAAGGCGATACTTCTTCATTTATCACTGAAAATTATTTGGTTTCATTCTTTGGACGTTTAAATTATACACTCGCTGGTAAGTACCTGTTTACTTTCACCATTCGAGATGATGGTTCCTCTAGGTTTAGTGGTGATAATCAATGGGGTCTTTTCCCATCAGCAGCTTTAGCCTGGAAAATCAAAGAAGAATCATTCCTTAAGGATGTTGAATTTATTAGCAATTTGAAGTTAAGATTAGGCTGGGGAATTACTGGGCAGCAGGATATTGGTAACGATTATCCCGCTCAAGCTGTTTACATTGCTTCTTCTGCAGGTTCATATTATCCGATTGGTGGTCAGTTTCTTCCAACATTACGCCCAAATCCGTATGATCCAAACATACAATGGGAACAAACAACTACTCAAAACATTGGTATTGATTTTGAATTTTTCAGAGGTAGAATTTCCGGATCTGTTGATGTTTATAAACGTGTTACAGATAATTTATTAAACACTGTTGTCGTTCCTATCGGAAGTAATTTCTCAAATACACTTCTAACAAATGTTGGTAATTTGGAAAATAAAGGTGCTGAATTCTCATTAAATTTGATACCGCTATCAAAAAAAGATATGTCGTTGCAAATTGGATTTAATTTAACTTACAACGAAAATAAAATCACCAAACTTCTTCTTAATGATGATCCTAATTATATCGGCATTCTCTACGGAGATGCTTTTACAGGGCAGACGCAAGTCACCAGAGTGGGACATCCTGCATATTCTTTCTTTTTAAACCAACAAGTTTACGATGCTGCCGGAAATCCGATAGAAGGAATGTATGTTGACCTTTCGGGAGAAGGGGGAGCAGTAAATGGAGATAATAACGACAAGTATATATACCATAATCCTGTTGCCGATGTATTGATGGGATTGTCAGTTAGGTTTAACTATAAAAACTTTGATGCTTCTGCATCATCACGAATCAATCTCGGAAATTACGTTTATAACCAGGTGGCAGCTAGTGCCTCTTATGACCAGATGTATCAGATTGGATACTGGAAAAACGCTCCGAAGTACCTGGACGACACACAGTTTGTAAAACGCCAATTTACAAGTGATTACTTCGTAAGCAATGCTTCATTCTTTAAACTGGACTATTTAAGCTTCGGTTACACTCCAGACAATATGGGTAAATTGAACCCTCGTTTTAGCTTTACCATTCAAAATGTATTCACGATTACGAATTATGAGGGTATTGATCCCGAGGTTTCCAGAGGGAATTATGAGGGTACTGATTCCGAGGTTTCCGGAGGAATTGATAATAACTTTTATCCGCGTCCTCGAACTTTCATGATTGGTATTAGCTTTACTTATTAACCGTAAAAAAATAATTGATATGTATAAAAATAAAATATTATTAGCAATATACTTTTCGGTACTGATGACGATTACATCGTGCGTTAAGGATCTGGATGTTAAGCCGATGGACCCTAATACTATTCTGGCTGGCAATTTAAGTGATGATCCGGCTTACATGAAACAAGCTCTGGGGAAAATCTATGCCAGTTTTATTATTTCCGGACAAGGTTCCAATGGAGGGGCTGATATAAGTGCTTCCGATGAAAACTTTTTTACTACAATGAGGGCTCTCTGGAACCTTCAGGAGATTACGACTGATGAGGCAATATGTGCCTGGGGCGATGTGGGAATTGCTGATTTAAATACGCAGACCTGGAGTCCTAGCAACCCTTTTCTTACCGCACTTTATCAACGATTAGGGCTAAGTATTACTTATGCCAATGATTTCATCAGATTAACAAAAGGTGATCCTGATTTGGCTCAGTATAATGCAGAAGCTCGTTTTCTCAGAGCTTTAGCTTATTCTTGGTATATAGACTTATTCGGAAACCCACCTTTTACAACTGAGCTTGACGAAGTTGGGAGTTTCTATCCTGAACAAATTCAACGTGCCGATTTATTCACCTATATTACATCTGAATTAAAAAGTATAGAAAGTTTATTAGGTGAACCTAAATTCTCCTATCCCCAAGCCGATAGAGCTGCTGCCCAAATGTTGCTTGCAAGACTATACCTTAATGCTGAAGTTTATACTGGAACGGCACAGTGGGACAGTTGTAGAAATTATGCAGATAAAGTAATTATCAGTGGATATTACTCACTAGCATCTGACTACCGTCAGAATTTCAGTGCAAACAATGATGGACACAACAATCCTGAAATGATCTTTGCCTGGGAACAAGATGGTGTAAACACTCAGGGCTATGTTGGAACTACATTTATTATTGAATCAAGTAGTGATGCAACCTATATTCGAGCTGAAGATTATCATGGATTAACATCAAACACCAACTGGAACGGAAACAGAGCCAGAAAGGATTTCATGAACATATTAGTTGATACACTTGCTACTTATGGCGGGCCAATTCCTGCAAGCGATGTTGAATTTTCGCAAAGTAAAGACGGACGTGTATTTTTGAAAATGAAAAAAAGCATGGATATTCCCAGCCCGTCATCAAATGGAGATTATGGAATAGGAGTATATAAATTCACCGCTAATAATACAGACGGTAGCCAGGCAGCAAGTTATAATCCTGCTTTTGCTTCTACGGATTTCCCTGTATTCCGTTTGGCAGATGCCTACCTAATGAGAGCAGAAGCCCTTTTCAATATGGGCAATACTGGTGGAGCAGTAGCTGACATTAATGTGATTCGAGAACGAGCCTTTGGAAATACAGATGGAAACATTACAATAGCCGATCTAACATCTCAATTCATCTTGGATGAACGTGCACGTGAATTTTACTACGAAGCTCAAAGGCGCACAGATTTAGTTAGGTTTGGTCAGTTTACTAACGGCACTTACCATTGGCAATGGAAAGGAGGAACATTTAACGGTTCATTAACAAGCAGCCATTTAAATCTTTTTCCAATTCCAGGAGATGAAGTTTCTGCGAATCAGAATATACTACAGAACGTTGGTTATTAATACTTAAAAAAACATTATGATGAAAAATAAAATATACATATTATTTATTGGATTACTTGGGCTTATGGTCTCTTGCGAAAAAGATGGAGATCAAATAGTAATGCTCGACAATCCAGTTGTACCAACTATTGTTTCTATGCCTGATTTAACACTGGAAAGAAATAATGGTTTAGCAGTCCTCGAATTTACCGGAACCCCTGTTAATCCTGGATTTACAGCCTCTGCAAAGTATTTTTTAGAAGCTAATGCAGCTGGAAACAATTTTGATAATCCAATTGTAATACTTACGGATGTTCAGGCGAAATCGTTTAAAATCACAGTTAGTGATTTGAACTTGATGTTGCTTAAACAATTTCCTGCCGATGAAGTGTCTTCAGTCGATTTTAGAATAAGAACAGAGCTTGTTGTAGATGCAGGAACTGGCGCAGAAACGTTTGAATATGTTTCAGTTACAACTAATGCAAATGTTATTTTGTACGGATTACCAAGACTTGATTTATTAAACTCAGGCATTGTTCAAAAAATTGAATCTGCATTAGGAGATGGTAATTATACCGGTATTGTAAAACTTGATCCAGTTATACCTTTTACATTAAAAGATCCTGACACAGACACCGAATATGGTGGCAATGCAGATGTTCTTGTTGTTGATGGTTCCGGCATTTCTGTAGAAACAAATGGATGGCATATCTTATCTGCCAATACAGTTGATCTTTCTTATTCTTATGAAGAATATTTTATCGGGCTTGTTGGTTCTGCTACTCCAAATGGTTGGGATGCACCCGATCAAAAAATGGATTATGATGTAACAACTGGTACTTGGCATATCACTATTGATTTAACAGATGGAGTTGTTAAATTTAGAAGAAATGATGGATGGAGCTGGAATATGGGATTCGTAGAAGGTGACACTCCTGGTTTTTCAGGACCAACTCAACAAGGTGGTGTTGGAAACGACATTCCTGTACCTGATGGTGCTGGCAACTACACCGTTACACTTAACATAATTAATAACGACCAGGGTACTTACCAATTTATTAAAAACTAATTGGCATGAAACAATTAAAAAACGTACGTATGAAAATAATAAACACATACAAGTTTGTGGCTTTCCTTATTACTGCATCAGTTATTATTGCTTCATGCACAAAGGAAATGTCTGAAGTTAGATTAGAACCAACACTTTCTACTTCACAAACTTTAAATATTAGGTCCGACTCGGCAACTGTTATTGGTTTTGTAATTGCCGACGGTGATGGATTTACTGAAAAAGGAGTATGCTATAATACTGCAGCTAGTCCTACCATTGAAAATAACAAAGTGGTTTATTCTGATGATGAACCCACGGCGATTTTTAATGTAGTGTTAAGCGGACTTGATTATGCTACCTTGTATTATGCTCGTGCTTATGCAACAGGCACAAGCGAAACAATTTATGGCGAAGAAGTAACTTTTACTACTTTACCGGTAGTTCCATTCCTAACTACAGCTGCAATTACCGATATTACAGGTAATGCAGCTACAGGTGGAGGAAACGTTACAGGTTCTGGCGGTGCTGATGTTACGGCTCGCGGAATTTGTTTTGGGACTAATGAAAACCCAACAATCAACGACAGTAAAACTACTGATGGCGATGGAATCGGTGAATTTATTAGTTCTCTTTCTGGCCTAGAAGGAAATACAACCTATTATGTCCGTTCCTATGCAGTTAACAGTGCTGGTACAGGTTATGGCTCTGAAATTAGCTTTACAACCCTAGTTGATTTACCTACTGTTACTACAACTACTGTTACAGATATTACAAAAACATCTGCTGTTTCTGGTGGTGAAGTTACCAAAGATGGTGGAGTTGAAGTTACAGCAAGAGGCCTTGTATGGAGTACTACTACTGATCCGACTATTCTCGATAATATAATTGATGGTGAAACTGGATTAGGCATATTTACAAGTAATTTAACTGGATTAGAAAAATTCACAACTTACTTTATTCGTGCCTTTGCAACCAATATTGCGGGTACAGCCTATGGTGCTAATACTGAATTCAAAACACTAGCCGATATTCTTACTTGGAACCTTCCTGGAGATTATGTCGAAGCAAGTTATCCCGCAGATGCTGGATTAGGTAATTGGTCTCCTGACAGATCACCTCAGGTAATTAGTACAATCACCGAATCTGATAAATTAGAAGGATATGTTAATATGGCTAATGCTGCCAATGAATGGAAATTTGCAACACAAATGGACTGGTCCGGACCTAATTATGGAACTGATGGAGCCGGTAATTTAGACCCTAATGCTGCTGAAAACATTGTTTCAAACGCCGGGTATTACAAAATAAATGCCTCCGCAACAGATATGACTTTCACTGTTGTTGCCACTACTTGGGGAATAATTGGCGATGCTACTGCACTTGGCTGGGGTGATCAGACTAACATGACTTATGATCCAACTGCTCAAACATTTTCATTAGCAGCTCATTTAACAGCTGGTGGTTTTTTCAAATTTAGAGGCACTTCTGATTGGTCTGTTAACTATGGAAGCGATGCCGCAGATGGTACTTTAGGTGCCGGTGCCGGTAATATTCCTGTTGATGTGGAAGCCGATTACTCTATAACCCTTGATTTAAGCCATCCAAATGAATACACCTATTCAGCTAACCGTTGGGGCTTAATCGGAGATGCTCAGGGTAGTTGGGACGATGATACAGATATGACCTGGGATGCCGTAAATAATGTATTCACAACTACACTGGATTTAGTATCCTCTGGATCCTTCAAATTTAGAGCTAACGACGATTGGGCTGTAAATTATGGTGGAGACTTGAATGGACTTTCCGCTGGAGGAGATAATATAACTATTGAGTCCGATGGAAGCTATACCGTTACTTTCGACCCTTGGGGTTTAACTGCAACGGTTACTAAAAACTAATAACTATAAAATTCACAAAAGCCCACTTGCAATGGCAGGTGGGCTTTTCTTTATATTTATTTTTTAAAGATCAAACAAATCATGTGGGTTAAACAGTTTCTCTTTACTGCAATGCTGATGATTACTACAAGTATCAGTTTTAGTCAGGTTTATAAAATCAAACATATAGAACCCGTCTTTTGGTGGATAGGGATGCACCATAAACAATTGCAAATAATGGTTCATGGTGATAATATTAGCGAATTAACACCATCTTTTTCCTATCCCAATCTTTCGCTTGATTCTGTTGTTCGTACTTCCAATCCCAATTATCTATTTATCTATCTTCACTTAAATGATAAAACAACAACGGGCAAGTTTAATATTAGTTTTCGCAAAAATAATAAAGAAAAACTGCTTTACACTTATCATCTGAAACCAAGGGATAAGAATTCATCGGAACGAATTGGATTTAACAATTCGGATGCGATCTATCTAATTACACCCGATCGTTTCGCAAACGCTATCCCTGAAAACGATCAGGTTGACGAACTTCATGAAGGGTTAAACCGCACGAACCCGGAAGGAAGGCATGGCGGCGATATTCAGGGAATTATTAATCACTTGGATTATATTCAACAAATGGGATTTACTGCACTCTGGTTAAATCCTGTCCTTGAAAATAACCATAAACGAACCAGCTATCATGGTTATTCAACAACTGATTATTATAAAATTGACATGCGATTTGGTAGTAATCAGAATTATGTACAATTAAGCAAAGAAGCTTCTAAATACGGTATTAAGTTGATAATGGACCAAATTATGAACCATTGCGGGCTTGCCCATTGGTGGACCAACGATATGCCTTCTGCAAACTGGTATCATTATACTTCCAACGTAAAAACTACAAATCACCGAAGAACAACTCTAATCGACCCTTATGCTTCGGTAAGCGATCGGAAACTTTTTGAAAATGGGTGGTTTGTCCCTTCCATGCCCGATCTCAATCAGTCAAATCACTTATTGGCCGATTACTTAATTCAAAATAGTATCTGGTGGGTAGAATATGCAGACCTTGGCGGAATTCGACACGATACTCATCCTTATGCCGGAAAAGAGTTTATGTCCGAATATACTTGTCGGATTATGCAAGAATACCCAAATTTTAATATTGTGGGTGAAGAATGGAGCCCAAATCCGGTAGTTATAGCTAAATGGCAAAATAATAATAATAATAATAATAATGATGGACTTAAAAGTTGTCTCCCTTCTTTGATGGATTTCCCATTGCATATGGCTTTAATAAGTGCTTTAAAAAATGAAGAAAGTTGGGATAAGGGATTTATTAAGCTCTACGAAATGTTAAGTAATGATTTTCTTTATCTAGACCCGTCTAATTTGGTCATTTTCCCCGACAATCATGATATGCATCGTTTTTTCACTCAAGTTGATGAAGACTTTGATCTTTTTAAAACAGCAATGATATATACATCAACAATTAGTCGAATACCTCAATTTTTTTATGGCACGGAATATTTGGCAATAAGCCCTGGCGAAAAAGATGACGGACGCATTCGAAGTGATTTTCCGGGTGGCTGGCAGAGTGATACGGTAAATGCCTTTACAGGGCTTGGACTTACAAAGCAACAATTAGAAGCCCAGAAATTTACTCGTAAATTACTCAATTGGCGTAAAGTAAATTCTGTTATCCATGATGGAAATCTATTACACTTTGTTCCGGAGAATGATACCTACGTTTATTTTAGATTTGATAATAACAAAACCATTATGGTGATTTTAAATAAAAATAAAGAGGACATTCTTTTAGATACAAGTAGATTTATGGAAATTATTTCCCAATTCACAACAGGAAAGGATGTAATTTTGAATAAATCGTTCGAATTAAATAATTTAATTGTACCTGCGAGAACTTCTCTCTTGTTGGAACTTTTTAAATAAACATAATTTTAACATAAAGTCCGTTGAATTGGAACCTCAATCTGGACTGCTAAATAAAAACAACAAAACTGAAAACAGTTATAATTATATTCATAAGCTTCCTGACAATACAAAATACAATTGGACAGGTCGTTACTACAGATCCCAAGTTCCCGACTGCAGATGCTTCTGTAATTATATACTTCTATGCCGATCGTGGAAATCAAGACCTGAGTAATTACACTTCAGATATTTATGCGCATATAGGTCTGATAACTGATAAAAGCACAAATGGAACAGATTGGAAATATGTGAAAACACAATGGAATCAGAACACCACAGAAACTAAACTTACCCAAATAAGCCCCAATCTATACAGTCTGGCAATCAACCCAAGTATTAATGACTACTTCGGAGTAACTGCCGAAGATGAGATTCTCAAAATTGCTATTGTATTTAGAAATTCTGATGGAACGTTGGTTGGACGTGAAGCAAATGGGAGTGATATCTTTATTTCAGTTTATTCGCCTGGAATCAACCTTAATATTAGCTCTCCCGAATCAAATCTGATTTTTGAATCCAATGAAACAATAACAATTTCTGCGAATTCAACAAATGCGGATAGTCTAAAAATTTGGGTTAACAACATACTACTTATAAAAGTTGAAAGCAGTACTGTAACTTACGATCATACTGAAACTCAAACTGGACGCCATAAAATTAAGATTGAGGCGAAATCAAGTTCTGATTCAAAAACTGATTCTGTATTCTTCAACATTAGGGGAACTACTAATGATGCCGCATTACCTTCAGGATGGAGACAAGGAATCAATTATATCAGCCATGATTCTGTTGGGCTTGTATTACTCGCACCTGATAAAGACTTTGTTTACGTAATCGGAGGCTTCAATAATTGGGAAAATAATGAAAACTATATGATGAATAGAACCTATGATGGAGAAATGTTTTGGTTAGGTGTAGGAGGTCTTCAGAGTGGAGAAGAATATATATTTCAATATTTTATTGACGGTGAGATTAGAATTGCAGATCCATTTGCTGATAAACTTAGTGATCCGAGTAATGATCAATGGATTTCTGATGAAACATATCCGGGTTTAATTGACTATCCAATTGGTAAAACAACCCAAATCGCATCCGTTTTACAAACCAGTCAAAGCGAATATCAATGGCAAATTACTAATTTCTCAGCTCCGCAAAAAGAAGATTTAGTAATTTATGAATTGCTAGTCAGAGATTTTGTTGCAACTCATGATTTTAATACACTGATTGATACAATAAATTATTTGGATAATCTGGGAGTCAATGCAATTGAATTAATGCCTATAAATGAATTTGAAGGAAATGAAAGTTGGGGTTATAATACATCTTTTTATTTTGCTCCTGATAAATATTATGGAACGAAAAATAAATTAAAAGAGTTTATTGATACTTGTCATAATCACGGAATTGCAGTAATTATAGATATGGTTCTAAATCATTCATATGGGCAATCACCCTTAGTTCGAATGTATTTTGATCCAACTGCAGGTAGCTGGGGACAACCCACTGCTGAAAACCCCTGGTATAATGAGACTTCACCAAATAATGTTTACTCATGGGGTTTCGATTTTAATCATGAGAGTCAATATACTAAGAATTTTATAGATTCAGTAAATAGCTATTGGTTAACAGAATATAAAGTGGATGGTTTTAGATTTGATTTCACTAAAGGGTTTACAAATACTCCGGGAGATGGTGGTGCTTATGATGCATCTAGAATTGCAATCCTTAAAAGAATGGCTGATAAAATCTGGACTGTAAAGAATAATGCATATGTGATTTTAGAACATTTTGCTCCCAATAATGAAGAAAATGAACTTTCATCTTATGGGATGATGATCTGGGGAAATATTAATCATGAATATTCGGAAGCAGCGATGGGCTACTCTTCAAACTTGTCTTGGGCCTCTTATAAAAATAGAGGGTGGTCGCAACCCAATCTTATTTCATATATGGAAAGTCATGATGAAGAAAGATTGATGTATAAAAATCTTCTATATGGAAATTCTTCCGGCAACTATGACATTAAAGAGTTACAGACTGCTTTAAGACGTATTGAATTAAATGCGAACTTCTTTTTTCCTATACCGGGACCAAAACTAATATGGCAATTTGAAGAAGTTGGTTATGATATTTCAATCGATTATGATTGCAGGGTTTGTAACAAGCCTATTCGCTGGGACTATTTCAATACTGCAAATCGAAAGAGGGTCTATCAGGTTTACAAAGAGTTGATTCAATTAAAGAAACAATATGATGTTTTTCGAACTGATGACTTTGATATCTCACTCTCATCAACTATGAAATCTATTCATTTGTACAATCAAGATATTAATGTGGTTGTTCTTGGAAATTTTGGAGTAGTCCAAAATACAATGGATCCGGTTTTTCCTTCTATAGGTATTTGGTATGAGTATTTCTCCGGCGACACCTTAAATGTTTCTGATGTGAATGAGCAGATATTATTAGATCCGGGCGAATATAGATTGTATTCGTCTGTAAAATTTGGTGAATCTCTATTCACTGCTATTGGAGATATTCCAAGTCAAAGTATACTTGAATTAATAGCATTCCCAAATCCTGCAACTACAACAATAAAAATAAAACTTTCATCTATCCATGAAAAACCAGATAAATTATTGATTTATAATTCAATTGGACAGATCATTAATAGCCTGGATTTAACTGGAGTAAAAAATTCTTCTTGGTTCTCAATAGATGTAAGCAACTTCGACAACGGAGTTTATTATTTAAAGGCAATTTGCAATAAGAATATCTATTCCGGTAAATTTATTAAGAAATAAAAAAAAGCATCCCAAAAATTCGAGATGCCATAATGCTTCTTTAGTAATTACTATTTAGTAGCATACACCTTAAATGCCCAGGCCTCCATTTTATACTTGTCATTATTTTCAAATTGCTCAGAAGTAAATACTTCAGTTAATGTTTCATCTGTTGTGAGGCCACTAAACTCAAAGTCAACTTCTTCTTCAGAAAGATTCAAGATTGTTATTACCTCAGATTTACCCTTCTTCCTGGTGTATGCAAATATTTTATCATCAGCAGTTGTCAGGATTCTTAGCATTTTACCTCCGAATTCCCCATTCCATAATGCTTCATTTTCTTTTTTCAAATGTAAGAGAGTAGTGTAAAAAGCTTCCATTTCACAGCTTTCCCAACTAATGGTGTCTTTATCGAAGAATCTTAAGTCCTTATTCAAACAAGCCTCCTGACCACTATAAATTAGTGGCATACCAGATGAAGTGATAGTAAAAACTGCCATCGGTTTTACCGCGTCCCCCATTCTTTTATAAACATTTCCTTTCCAGCTGTTTTCATCATGATTAGAAGTGAAGTTCATTCGATAAGCATTTGCAGGGAATTTTTCGTTTTTCGTTTCTAGCATTGTGTTTAAATCAGCCAGTGTACGTTTCCCTTCAGCAATATCATTAAGTAAAAAATGCATATCCCAGGCATATGACATATCAAATGCTAAATCATGGTGTTCAGGTAAATTAGCTTCTGCAAGCATAAATATATGTTTAATCTTCAATAACTCAGATCTTGCTGTTTCCCAGAATTCAGTCGGGACCATACCGGCTACATCACATCGGTAACCATCAATATCCGTTTCTTCAACCCAAAATTTCAGGGCACTGATCATCGTAGATCTCAATTCAGAATTTTCAAAATTCAAACCTGCAACATCCGCCCAGTCTTCCACAGGTGAAATAATATTTCCTGAAGAATCTGTTTTATACCATTCCGGATGTTCAAATACCCATTCATTATCCCAAGCACTATGATTTGCTACCCAATCTAAGATTATATGCATGCCTAGTTCATGTACTTTATTAACCAGTTCTTTGAAATCAGCCATTGTTCCAAACTCCGAATTTAAGGCAGTATAATCTTTAACCGCATAGTAACTACCTAAAGTACCCTTTCTGTTTTTTTCTCCAATAGGTTGAATAGGCATGATCCATAAAATATCAACTCCAAGATTCTTAAGGCGGGGCAAATGTTCAGAAAAAGCCTTAATGGTTCCTTCAGGTGTATATTGCCTAATATTTACTTCATAAATATTAGAATTTTTACTCCAATCAACATGTTGCAATTTCTGATCTTCCGATAGCTTGTTTCTTTCAGTGGTAGCATTAAAATCACAAGAAGCACTTAATATCGCAAATGAGAAAAGTAAGGATATCCAAAGCATCATTTTCTTTGAAATTTTATTTTTCATGATAAAGTATTTTTTAGGTTAACATCAATGATAATTCTGATCAATCTCCAAGCACTAAAACTAATGAAAAAATATAGGTGTTTTTAATGTTTAAAAACAGCTTTATTAAGCTTCATATTAATGCAAGAAATATTTGTTATTCTCAGATTGTTAAATTACAAAAAATATATTAAAGGACAGTCTGTTATCATATTTTTTCTACGTTTTCAATGCTTGTTCTTTTACCAAAAAATGAAACATTTTTAGTTCAAATTTCTTATCTTTGATTATTGGTGAGATGTTGAAAACAAATTGTGGTATTTCAATAAAAATACGATCAAAAATATCGTGTAACATTCATACCATATCTTGGGTGTTTACTATTGAAAACTCATAATACTAAATCAGACTTTTAAACCTTGATTTCAAATATAAATAATAATGAAGCAGCGTAAGAAACTAAGTTTTTGGCAAATCTGGAATATGAGTTTTGGGTTCTTAGGAATTCAAATGGGATTTGCTTTACAAAATGCCAATGCCAGTAGAATATTACAAATTTTTGGTGCAGACATCCATGAATTATCATGGTTCTGGTTGATTGCGCCACTAACCGGCTTAATTGTACAGCCCATTGTTGGCTATTATAGTGATCGGACTTGGACACGACTTGGTCGACGGCGTCCGTTCTTCTTAACAGGTGCTTTACTTGCTTCGATTGGATTAGTGTTAATGCCAAATGCTGATATGTTTACAGCATTTATGCCTTCTTTGTGGGTAGGAGCCGGGATGTTAATGATCATGGATACTTCGTTCAATATTGCCATGGAACCATTTCGTGCACTTGTTGCTGATTTACTGCCTTCTGATCAAAGAACACTTGGCTTTAGCATTCAAACTATACTTATTGGAATCGGTGCTGTGATTGGTTCCTGGCTTCCTTATGTTCTCTCCAATTGGTTTGGAGTTTTAAATGAGGCAGATGTTGGAAAAGTTCCACTTAATTTATTGATATCTTTTATAATTGGGGCAGGTGTTCTGGTTGTTAGTATTTTGGTTACAGTTATAGGTACAAAAGAATATTCTCCGGAGGAGATGCAAGCGTTTAGCTCTAAAGATGAGGAAGTTGATAGTGAAGAAGAATCAAGTCTGTTAAATATTTTTTCTGATTTCAGAAAGATGCCTTTAACAATGAAGCAACTGAGTAGTGTTCAGTTTTTCTCTTGGTTTGGCTTATTTGGAATGTGGGTTTTTGCAACACCAGCAATCGCGCATCATGTTTATGGCTTAAGCTTGAATGACGCTCATAGTATTGATTATCAGAACGCCGGTGATTGGGTTGGAATACTATTTGGTGTTTACAATGCTATTTCTGCAATATTTGCGTTCTTTTTACCGGCCATCGCACTTAAATTAGGACGTAAAAGAACACATGCAACTTCATTGGTAATAGGGGGAATAGGACTTATTTCAGTCTATTTTATGCCAAATGAAAATTGGTTGATACTTTCAATGGTTGGTGTAGGAATTGCCTGGGCCAGTATTTTAGCCATGCCATACGCAATCTTAGCCGGATCCATTCCGCTTAAAAAAATGGGTGTTTATATGGGGATCTTTAATTTCTTCATCGTAATTCCTCAAATTATTAATGCCTTGATTGGTGGCCCAATTGTAAAATATGTATATGGTGGTAATCCAATATTCGCCATTGTTGTAAGCGGAGTATCTTTTTTGGTAGCAGCAGCATTAGTGTCACGGGTTAAGGATGTTGATGATGAAATAATTCGAAAAAATTAATAAAAAAGGAAATTGCAATAGTATTTGATTTAGATGGAGTTTCGTTGGTACCGCAATCTACTATTATAAAGCGGGCAATCTATTGATAATGAATTAGGATTTGAATTTACAATTGATAAAAATGAAAATTTAAAGGGGGTTAGCAGGATAGAATCATTGGAACGCTTATTAAAATTTGGTGCTGTTTCAAATTTAAGCAATGTTGACTCGCTGGATGAAAAAATAGCGAAAGAAATAAATAAATCACCCTGAAAAGTTATAAACTATGAAAGATAACAGGGAAACTTTAGCAAAATACTGGGAAGAAATATATGGCAATCAGGATATTGAATTGTTAAATTCATTTTTTCTTGAAATTGATGCTCTTAAAAAAGAAATAAATAATAAAGCTACTGAATCAGACTGGTATAAAGATGCAGTTGTTTATTCAATATATGTTGATCTTTTTAGCAATGATTTTAAAGGACTTGAAGGAAAGCTCGACTATATTCATAACTTAGGAGTTAATTGTATTTGGCTTCTGCCAATTCTTGATTCGCCAATGCGCGATGCTGGTTTTGATATCAGCAATTACAAGAAAATACGAGAAGATCTTATTGGACTGAAAAAAAACAGTTCCGAAGATGAACAGCTAAATGTATTTAAAAGTTTCCTGCAAAAAGCGAGGCAAAAGGGCATACGAGTAATTTTTGATGTGGCTATAAACCATACATCTGACCGGCATTATTGGTTTCAGGAATCAAAGAAATCAACTAATAATCCATATCGAGATTATTACATCTGGAATAATGATAGCGATAAATACAAGGACGCACGTTTACTTTTTAAAGGAATGTGCCCAAGTAATTGGGAGAAAAATGGAGACAGCTACTTTTTTCATCGTTTCTTTGAGTTTCAACCCGATTTAAACTACCGAAATCCAAAAGTATTGCTCGAAATGAGCCGGAATTTAATTTTCTGGCTTAAAAATGGTGTAGATGGCTTTCGTGCCGATGCTATCCCCTTTTTGTGGAAAGAAGAAGGAACGAATTGTGAGAATCTGCCGAAAACACATACCATTGTAAAGTTTTTCAGGGCTGTTCTAGATCATCTTAAACCAGGTACATTATTGCTGGCCGAAGCTTGTCAGAACCCCTATGAAGTTGTTAAATACCTTGGTGATTCAGACGAGTGTCATGCAGGATATCATTTCCCGCTTATGCCACAAATGTTTAAAGCAATTGCACAACAATCTTCTGAACCAATCAAACAAACTTTAAGCACAAAAGTAACTCCTGAAATCCCGGAAGGGAGTCAATGGTTTACCTTTCTACGATGCCATGATGAATTAAGCCTTGAATTGGTTTACGTAGCTGAAGAAGACAGAAAATATATTCACGAAAATTATTGCCATGATAAAAAATGGGATTTTAGAATAGGTGAAGGGATATCGGCACGTTTATCGGAATTGATGAATAAAAATCCAGAAAAAATTGGATTAGCTTATTCTGTTATGCTAACACTTCCTGGAACACCTGTTATTTATTACGGCGATGAATTTGGAAAAGCCAATGATGAAAAATATTATCAGGAACAAATTAAACTAACGGGTAAAGACGACACTCGTTTTCTGGTAAGAGGAAGAATAAACTGGGATGAACTTGAACAAAAACTCAATAATAAGAACAGTTTTGAATCCAAAGTATACCAACAAATCACTACCCAGGTTAAAGTTAGAACTGAACATAAAAACTTTGGAAGAGGAAATCTTGAATGGTTGAATAGTGTAGATGAACAAAAAGAAGTTTTAGCTTTTAAAAGAACGTATAAAGGAATTTCGATACTTGTAATTAATAACTTATCAAATAAAGATATTTCCATTGATCTCTCAAAAACAAAGCTTACTTGGAATCAAAAAGATTTACTTGGAAATGAGTTACCTACAGATAAAAATGGAAGCTTATTGCTTGGATCCTATAAATACTACTGGATACAATTAATATAAAAAAGGGGGAAGTAGAAATGGAGAAGTTTAATTTTGATGGTGTTATTTTTGATCTGGACGGAGTAATTACTAAGACAGCTTCAGTTCATAGCAGGGCATGGAAAAGAATGTTTGATGAATACTTACATTTCCGTGAAGAAAAAAATAATGAACCATATAAAGAATTTAAACATATTGAAGATTACTTACCCTTTGTTGATGGCAAACCCCGCTACAAGGGTGTTGAGGACTTTCTTAAATCCCGTAATATTAGCATTCCTTTTGGTGACCCCGCCGATAAAACCAGCATGGAAACCATTTGTGGCCTGGGTAATCGTAAAAATGAAGCCTTTAACGAAGTTTTAAAAAATGAAGGTGTTGAGGTTTTTGAATCAACAGTTGCATTAATGAAACTTTTAAAAGAAAAAGGGTTAAAGATAGGTGTTGCCTCTTCAAGTAAGAATTGTGAAAATGTGCTCAAAACAGCAAAACTTGAGCACCTTGTTGAAACCAGAGTTGATGGTGTTACTTCCACTAAATTAGGTCTAAAAGGAAAACCTGAGGCTGACATTTTTACTGTAGCAGCAGATAATCTTGGTTTAAAATATCACCGTACTGTTGTTGTCGAAGACGCTAAATCAGGAGTACAGGCAGGGAGAAAAGGAAATTTTGGATTGGTACTTGGGCTTGCACGTGAAGAGAATAAAAAAGAGCTACTCAGAAATGGAGCTGACATTGCTGTGGGTGATATAGAAGAATTTGGTTTTGAGGAAATTGAAGATTGGTTCAAAACAAAACTAGAAGAAGATAGCTGGAGAATAAGCTATCACAATTATGTTCCTGAGAAAGAAAAAACCCGAGAATCACTATTAACTGTGGGTAATGGCTACCTAGGAACTCGTGGAGCTTTTGAAGAAAATGATGCCTGTGAAACAAATTATCCCGGAACTTATATCGCCGGCCTATATAATCGTTTAGAGTCAAAAGTAGGCGGCCGGATGATTGAAAATGAAGACTTTGTAAATTGTCCAAACTGGCTTCCAATTACCTTTATGATTAATAATGGGAAATGCTTTGATATTAACGACACCCAAATAATTGAGTTTAACCGTTTCTTAAATATAAAAAATGGTGAACTGACAAGAATCCTAACTGTCAGAGACGAGAAAGGAAATGAGACAAAAATAGAATCGAAGCGAATTGCTAGTATGGATAATCCGCATTTAGCGACCATTCAATACAATATTACCCCAATTAATTACAACGGGATTATAATTGTTAAAGCTAAACTTGACGGAAATCTTATAAATGATGGTGTAAAACGTTACCGTGGCTTAAACCAAAAACATTTAACCGGGTGTACTGAAGGATTTAAAGAGAATATTTCCTGGCTGATGTCAAAAACCAGTCAATCTGAAATTGAAATTGCACTTGTTTCAAAAATTAATCTTTATCGCAGAGGTAAACAAAAAGAGATAGATGTTTTAAATTACATAAACGAAAATGCGATAGTTTCTGAAATTGAAATCGACGTTTCAAAAAACGAAGAAGTTAGTTTTGAAAAAATTGTTTCCATATTCACATCTAAAACAGACGACTCTATAAATCCCTTAGAAAGTGCCAGAAAAACTATTTCAGAGTCGGATTCTTACGATAGTTTATTAGGCAAAAGTGAAGATGCATGGAAAAAAATTTGGGATGAAATAAACATTACAATTGAAGGAGACCGGCAGACACAAAAATTGATTCGTTTTCACCTGTATCATTTAATGGTTTCCATGTCTCCTCACAATGCATCCATTGATGCCAGCGCAACCGCCCGTGGTTTGCATGGTGAAGCTTATAGAGGTCACATTTTTTGGGATGAATTATTTATCCAGCCTTTTTATAATTTACACTTCCCTGAAACAGCAAAGACGATGCTTATGTACAGGTATAATCGCCTGGGAAAAGCACGTCATTATGCTAAAGAACACACCTTCCATGGTGCTATGTTTCCATGGCAAAGCGGTAGTGATGGTCGAGAAGAAACTCAGGTTGTGCATTTAAACCCACTCTCCGGCAAATGGGGAGATGACTATAGTTCTCTTCAACGCCATGTTTCAATTGCTATTGCGTACAATATATGGCACTATTTTAATTCAACAGAAGATGTTGTGTTTTTGGAAAAATATGGCTCAGAAATGTTCCTTGAAATAGCCCGATTCTGGGCAAGTAAAGCTGATTTCAGAGCATCTTTAGGCAAATTCTCCATTAGTAATGTTATGGGGCCTGATGAATTCCATGAAAAACATCCACAAGCTACTGAAGGAGGTTTACGAGACAATGCTTATACAAATATCATGGCATCATGGGTTATTAACCGTGCGTTAGAAATTTTGAATATTATTGATGCTGAATCGAAAATTGAAATCGTTAGAAGAATTGATTTAAGCAAAGAAGAACTGACCTCATGGAAAAACATTTCAGACAAATTAAACATTAATATATCAGACGAAGGGATTATTTCGCAATACGATGGCTATTTTGATTTAAAAGAACTAGATTGGGACGCATATCTCAAAAAAAACGAGAGCATTTACCGGATGGATCGTATTTTAAAAGCAGAAGGTAAATCTGCAGATAATTACAAAGTTGCAAAGCAGGCTGATACCCTGATGACTTTTTACAATCTGCCAGAAAATCAGGTAAGTGAGATTCTTTCAAACATGAACTATAATGTACCTAAGGATTATTTGAAAAAAAACTTTGATTATTATTTACAGCGTACTTCACATGGTTCTACTTTAAGCCGGGTTGTTCATTCGAAATTGGCCAGTATAATCGGCAATCAGAAACTAAGCTGGGATTTATACCTGGATGCACTAACAAGTGATTTTAATGATATACAAGGTGGAACTACCGGAGAAGGAATTCATCTTGGAGTTATGGCAGCCACAGTAATGATTGCAATAAACACTTATGCCGGAGTTGATTTTAGGGGCGAATTTTTAAGTGTAAACCCAAGCCTTCCGGAACATTGGGAAAAGATTAAGTTTTCAATCAATTTTAAGCAAGTGAAATATGAATTTGAGATCGAAGAAGAGCAAATTCATGTAAATACAACAAGTACAAGCAAAGGGAAAACAAACATTAAATTAAAGGACAAAATACTTCAGCTTGAAATTGGTAAAACAATTAAACATAAATATTAAAACTTAATTCATCTTCAAATATTTAAATCAAAATGTTAGGCGACATATTATTAATTACCGAAAAACACGAAACTGCCGGAAAAGATATTGTTAATAAAATACTGGCAGATAAAAAAGAAAAATATATAGTTGCAATTTCCGGTGAATCAGGATCAGGCAAAACCGAACTTGCTCATGTGGTTGCCAAGATTTTAAAGGCTAAAGGATTAAGAGCAAAACCATTACATTCTGATAATTATTACCGTATTCCACCATTAGAGAGAACAGAATGGAGAATTAAAAATGGAATGGAAAGCGTTGGTTTTACTGAATATGATTGGGAAACCATAAACCGGAACATTAAAGAATTTAAGGAAAACAAAAAGGCAACAATGCCATGTATTGATATTGTTACCGGTCAGGTTGATACTCTAATAACTGATTTTAGTGAGATTGAAATTCTTATTATTGATGGCTTATACGCAATAAAAACTGAACAAATTGATTTAAGGGTATTTATTGAACTTACTTATCATGAAACCAAGAAAGCACAGCTTAAAAGAGGTAAAGAGCCACAAAATGAAAATAGAATGAAAGTACTTGAACGGGAACATATTGTAGTTCAATCGCTAAAACCAAGTGCTGATTTATTTATTAATATGGAATATAAAGTTGTTGATGTTAAATCATAGTGATTTCTCCACAACTTAACTAAAGTTGTAGTGCTTTTCTTTGTTGATTAATATACACGTAGAAAAACAACTAGAACAGAAGAACCTAAAAAAATTGTTGGACTAGCATACCTAATTAAACTACAGGAAACAAAAACAGAAGTATCATGAACAGCAAAAAAATTCTTTCAACAAAACTATTATCAATTTTAATCACATTCCTGTTTATTAATAATGGACTAATATCTCAGAAAATCCATCGTATTGATCCCCCTCTTGCTTTTGCATTACGAGACGCACTCTCTGAAAAGAAAACCTGGAATGATGAAATTATGCTTTTGTATGATGTATTGACGCAAGATTATGTATACAATAATCCACAAAATACACTCGTTTTTGGTGATAATCACAATTTAACAAGACTATTAACAAATTATGGTGGGAATGTTAATAAGCTAAAAATGGAAATGGTTTTTTTGCTTACTACCCATGGGATTCCAAACATTTACTTTGGTACTGAAATACTAATGGAGGGGAATGAGCATGATGGACATGGAAAAATGAGAAAAGATTTTCCGGGAGGATGGCCTAATGACACTCAGAACGCATTTGTAGCTAAAGGAAGATCTACTGCCCAGAATGATATGACTAACTTTATGAGTACTATTCTAAGCTGGAGAAGAAATAAAACTCTTATTCACGAGGGTGAACTCACTCATTTTATTCCTCAGGATGATATATATGTTTATTTCAGGCATGATAAAGATGAAAGTGTTATGATTATTCGCAATAACAATAAAGACAAAAACACTTGATACTGAGCGTTTTCGTAGCTTTCTTTCTAACACTAAGACTGCTTATGATGTTTTGTTAAATAAAAAAATCAATGATCTTAAGAATTTAAGATTGAAAGCTAAATCTGCTCGTATAATTGAACTGAGAAAATAAGCTAATAATGCATCAATTTGAAACTATCGTTTTTTAACAAATAAATTTCTAACCATGAAGAATCTCATTTTAAGTCTTTTTGTTGTTATAATAATACCTGGATGTTCAACTTTTGAATCAAACGAATTACATAAATATAATGAGATGTACGAAATTGCAACACCTGTATTTATGGATGATAATATACAACAGGTGTTTTTGGACGGTTATTTCAAAGATGTAAGCAAGATAGACTCAGTGTTGATAATGGGTTATGAATCGCAACTGTCCGTTGATAAGAAATGGTTAAGCCTGAATCCAAATGAGGATGTTGAAAAACTAAGCAAACTAAGTATCTGGATAAAAGGAGATAAATATACGATTGTTGTACTTAACAGATCTAAAATACAATATAATTTTAGTTTTGATGCAGCTAATCTATCGCCTGAGACAGTAAAAATTACCGGTAGTTTTACTAATTGGAATCCTGAAGGATATGGGTTGACTTTTAAAAATGGATTATGGCAAATTCAACTGAGCCTGAATCCCGGAAAATATCCTTATCAATTAGTGATAGATGATGAATGGATACTAGATCCAACAAATTCTATTAAGGAGAGTAATAATATTGGAGGGTTTAATTCAGTTTTAATAATTGAAGACCCTGCTCAACATTCACCAAAGATCTATACTAAGAGGCATGAAAAGAATTCCTTAATTATTGGCTATGATGGAGAACCTGAAAAAATTGTTGCTTTAGTTGATAATACTGAAACTACAACCCAATTAACAGAAGGGGAAATCCGAATTAATTTACCAAAAAGTTTAACTTATCAATCACATGCTTTTATCCGCGTTTGGGCAATAAATGAACATGGATATTCAAATGATTTATTAATCCCCTATAAAGACGGAGAAATTATAGCCAATATCGATCAAATTAACCGTTTTGACAAACATGCCCAAGTGCTTTATTTTATGCTTGTAGATAGATTTAATAATGGCAATAAGAGCAATGATAGTCCGGTTGATGATCCGGAAATTGAATATAAAGCAAATTATCAAGGAGGAGATTTAGCCGGAGTACAAGCAAAAATTGATGATGGCTATTTTGAAGACCTGGGTGTGAACATGTTATGGCTTTCCCCCATCACTCAAAATCCATTGGAAGGATTTATAGAATTCCCTAGTCCACATAGAAAATATTCAGGATATCATGGATATTGGCCAGTAACTTTGACCACGATTGATCATCGATTTGGTACCAAACAAGAAATGCATAGTTTGGTGGACAGAGCTCACGCCAGTGATATGAATTTAATTCTGGATTTTGTATCTAATCATGTACATGAGCAAAACAAATTGATACAGGATAACCCAGATTGGGCAACAGTTTTAGACCTGCCTGATGGGAATAAGAATATTCGTATTTGGGATGAACAACGCCTGACAACCTGGTTTGATACATTTCTTCCTTCTTTAAATTTTGAGATTACTGAAGTCATTGATCAAATTTCAGATTCCGCCAAATTTTGGATAGATGAATACCATATTGATGGTTTCCGTCATGATGCTACAAAACATATTCCTGTTGAGTATTGGAGAACATTAACCAAAAAAATAAGAGCCGATAAGAATAATGATTTTGTATTTCAAATTGGCGAAACTTTTGGTAGTCGCGAATTAATCCGTTCATATGTAGGTACAGATCAGCTTGACGGGCAATTTGACTTCAATCTATACTTTGATCTTAGAAATGTATTTGCTCAAGATTCAGAATCTTTTCTAACAATTGAGCAATCAATTAAAGAAAGTCTGAGCTATTATAATTATCATTCCTTAATGGGTAATTTAACAGGCAACCATGATTTACCTCGATTTATCTCTTATGCCGGAGGTGCATTAAATTATAATGAGGATGAGAAAGAAGCCGGTTGGAATAGAGATATACAAGTTAAAGACACCATTGGTTATGACAAACTTTCGTCCTTGACAGCATTCATAATGACATTTCCAGGGGTGCCTGTGATTTATTATGGTGATGAAATCGGTATGGCAGGTGCAGGTGATCCGGATAATCGCAGGATGATGAAGTTTGTAGGTTTGACCAAGCATGAAAAGGATGTTAAAGAAAAAGCTAAAAAACTTATCTCATTAAGAAAGAGCAAACTCTCACTTATTTATGGTGACTTCTTTATGATTGAATCCACAGATGAAACGATGATCTATGCTCGTAAATATTTTGATGATGTATGCATAATTGCCTTTAATAAAAGTAAGGAGTCAAAATCAATTACTGTAACTTTGCCTGATTACTTACAAAGTAAAGTTTGGCAGTCTAATTTTGGTCATGAATTAAATTATGAGACCGCTGAATTATCAATCCAAATGAATCCATATTCATTTGAAATTATTAATAATTAAAACAAATGTTAAAAGTACAAACTATCAATATTGGAATAATCTTCATGCTTCTTTTTTTAGCAGGTTGTTATCCAAAAGGAACAGAAAAGGTTAAAAAAATTGCATTTCAGGGTGAAGCCCAGGGCACCTATTATACGGTGCAATACTTCGATAATAATGAGCGTGATTTAAAAAATGAAATCGACTCAATCCTGACAGCCTTTGATCAATCACTTTCTGCATGGGTGCCAAATTCAATTTTGTCTCGTGTGAACAGGAATGAAACTGTACTTTTAGATAAGTATTTCATAGATAACTTTAATTTATCTCAGAGAATTGCATCAGAAACCAATGGTGCTTTTGATTGCACACTTGGTCCTTTGATTGAAGCTTGGGGATTTGGATTCAGAGAAAAAATCACACTAGATCAGCATAAAATAGATAGCATCAAAGAATTTATCGGATATGGAAAGGTACATATTGAAAACAACCAACTTATAAAATCAGATCCAAGAATTGAGCTTAGCTTCAATGCCGTTGCACAAGGATATTCAGTTGATCTTTTAGGGCAATACCTGGAGTCTGTTGGAATAGATATTTACCTGATCGATATAGGTGGCGAAATTATAGGAAAAGGCATCAAACCTGATGGAGATGTTTGGAAGGTTGGTATCCAAAAACCTACCGAAGATGAGTTGGGTGAGATTGAAGCACAAATAAAGATCGCCCTAACTGACAAAGCATTGGTAACCTCCGGAAGCTATAGAAAATATTACGAAGTTGATGGTGTCAGATACTCTCACATGATCGATCCTTCTACCGGCTATCCGGTCACTCATACAATGTTAAGTGCTACTGTGATGGCTGATAATTGCGCTGAAGCTGACGCTTACGCTACTGCATTTATGATTATGGGCATTGAGAAAGCAACCGAATCTGTGACACAAATAGACAGCTTAGAAGCATTCTTTATTTATACTGATGAGAGCGGAATTTTACAAACTTTCAGTACTGAAGGTTTAAAAAAATTTATACTACCTATAAGGTTATAACCCAACGCGGGCTAACAGGGATTAAAAATAAATTTATTGACTATTGATTTGTTTAAGAACTAATTATTCTTGCAAGTGGTGGATTGATTCCCACAGGTACATCCAAATCGATCGCCTGTTTCAGGATCAATGGTACTACATTGCTTAGTGAATTCCCCATCCTTTTTTACAAACATTTTAATTCCGATAAAAGCAAAGGCCAGAGCCATAAGTACAACTGTGATAAGTATTAATTTGAGAAGCATAGTTTGTTTTTTACAAAATTACGAATGTATCCCGATTTATATATGTGTTTTACAAATTTCTTGTAAATTCATTCAGAATTATTCCTGTGGCAACAGATGCATTTAGTGATTCAGTATTTGACGATCCATTTTGAACAATTGCCGGAACTAATATCCTTTTGTGAACGACATTTGCAACTTCTTCAGAAATACCTTTTGATTCATTACCAATAATAATTAGCCCACTTTTCTTAAGGTCAGTCTTATAAATGTTTTTTCCATCCAAAAAGCTTCCATAAACGACAACATCAGCAGGTACTCTCTCTTTTAAAAAACGAATAAGATCATGATAAAAGACATTCACTCTGGTAAAAGAGCCCATAGTTGATTGTAACACTTTTGGGTTATAGAGATCTACACAATCATTTGAACAAACAATGTCCTGAACTCCGAACCAATCTGCAGTTCTTATGATCGTTCCCAAGTTACCCGGGTCTTGAATATCATCCAACACGAGCACCAAATTATCAAATTGAATTTCTGCGGATATACCTGGGATTCTCACAACTGCCAATACTTTATTTGGGCTTTTCAGTGAACTTATCCGAGCCAATTCCTTTGGGGAAACTTTCTCATAAAGAATATCTGCTAGAGTAAGACTTTGTTGGTTTTCATTAATCCACTCTTCAAATGCAAACAAAGTGGAAACACGATATTTGCTATCAATAATCTCCTTGACTATCTTCTCGCCCTCAACAACAAATTCATTAAATACTTTCCTGAATTTAAGTTGCTGCAAAGAACGGATGTGTTTTATCTGATTTTTCGTTATCATCCCAAAAAAATAAATCCCGATCGAAACCGGGATTTAAAGATACAAATATTGTAAGAGAGATACTATTCTGCTATTACTTCAAAATTAATTTCTACCGAAATATTTTTATGTAATTTGATGCTTGCTTTATAGTTTCCTAATTCTTTAATTGAATCTCCATCAACCGAAATTTTCTTGCGATCGATATCAAATTTGTGTTGCTTTTTTATAGCATCAGCTAGTTGTAATGCATTTACCGAACCAAATATTTTCCCAGAAGTTCCAGCTTTAGCTCCAATATTAACACTTATGTTTTCTAATGCTTTTGCCAAAGTTTCAGCTTCTTTTACAACTCTTTCTTCCTTAAAAGATTTTTGCTTCTGAGTCTCATTTCTGACTTTTTTATTCGATTCAGTAGCTAAGATTGCCTTTCCTTTTGGGATTAGAAAATTTCTTCCATACCCATTTTTAACTACAACAAGGTCGTTGGTGTAACCAAGACCTTCAATATCTTGTTTTAATATAACTTCCATGATTTCACCTCCTTATTTTAACAAATCCGCTACATATGGCATCAGGGCTAAATGACGTGCTCGTTTAATAGCCTGAGAAACCTTCTTTTGATACTTAATTGAAGTACCCGTAATTCTACGAGGTAAAATTTTACCTTGCTCGTTAACAAACTTCAAAAGGAAGTTTGGATCTTTATAATCAATATATTTAATTCCACTCTTCTTAAAACGGCAATACTTTTTCTTTTTAGTATCTACTGCTATTGGAGTTAAATATTTTATTTCTGAATTTGTTTGTGCCATTTTTTAAAAAGTTAAGGGTTATTTACTAGCTACTTCTTCGGTTACTTTTTCTTTTGCTTTCTTACGTTTCTTCTCATTATACGCTATTGCATGTTTATCGAGTTTAACGGTTAAAAAGCGTAAGATTCTCTCATCTCGTTTGAAAGCAACTTCGAAGTCACGGATAATTTCACCGTTGTTAGTAAACTCAATTAAGTGATAAAACCCAGATGTTTTTTTTTGGATTGGATAAGTTAATTTTTTTAAGCCCCAATACTCTTCGTGAACAATCTCTGCCCCTTTTTCTTTTAAATAATCTTGATACTTTTTCACCGCTTCCTTCATCTGTTTATCAGACAAAACGGGAGTCATAATGAAAACGGTTTCATATTGATTCATAATTTGTAGAATTTGATTTGCGTTACTACTTGATTTTATTAACATTGCAGCAATTATTTTGCCACTTCCATA
Organism: Bacteroidota bacterium; assembly: GCA_003353955.1. GTDB lineage: Bacteria > Bacteroidota > Bacteroidia > Bacteroidales. The sequence continues at coordinate 57,718 of PIVJ01000002.1, forward strand.
AAATGGTGTGCAAAAATAGATAATTTATTCTATTCAAACAAACGATATCCTGAAAAAAATATCATAATCAAGCAATTAAGTAATGGTTGAGAATCTTACATCATATTTTCATCAGCAAAGCTGAAATAAGTTTCTTCGCCAATGATAATATGATCCAACACATTGATGTCGAGCAATCGGCCTCCCTCTATTATTTTCTTCGTTAGTTTGATATCGGCTTCACTAGGTTTTATATTTCCAGATGGGTGATTATGACAAAGAATAATTCCACTTGAGCCATGCTCAATGGCGATATTAAATATTTTCTTAGGATCAGCAATCGTACCGGATACACCACCTTCACTTATTTGAACATGTTTAAGAATTTTGTTTGCTGTATTCAAAAGTAATATCCAAAAATTTTCGTATTTGGAATCCTCCATAATGGATACAAAATAATCGTAACCATCTTTCGAGCTGCCAATTTTTTCCTTCTTTAACACCTCCGCCCCTCTTCTCCGTTTTCCCAATTCGAGTGCGGCAATAATGGATAAGGCTTTGGCCTCCCCTATTCCGTTAAACGCAAATAAATCTATTGGCCTAAATTTCGACAATTCAATTAGATTATTATTGGCCTTATTCAGAATTTTCTTTGCCAAATCTACAGCAGAATCTTCAACATTCCCTGAACGTAGTAAAATGGCAATGAGTTCTGCGTCACTTAAAGTGCCTTTTCCTTTTAACAACAACTTCTCTCTGGGCCTGTCATCTTCAGCCCATTGCGTAATTGGGTATGATTTATTGGGTTTCATTAATTGATGATTAAGTACAAAATGTGTCTTTAATCATTAATACAAAAAAAGGGCCTCTGTTCCAGAGACCCTTTAAAATATTTCTTGATTATGTTTTATAAAGAGTTGGCGAGTTTAGTTAACTTAGATTTAAGATTACCGGCTTTATTTTTATGAATAACAGATTTTTTTGCCAGTTTATCAATCATCGAGACTAATTTTGGAAGTTTCTCAACAGCTTCATTCTTCTCGGTAATGGCTCTAAATTTACGCAACGCATTTCTCATCGTTTTAGCATGATAGCGGTTACGAACTCTCTTTACATCGTTTGACCTGATTCTTTTTATTGCGGATTTGTGATTAGCCATATTCTTATCTATATCGTTTTAAATACTTTTATTATTTCAATTTCGGGCTGCAAAGATACATAAATTTTTTTTTCAACAAAATTCTTGTACTAGAATATTTAAGGATTGCTATTCGTAAGATTCATGGTTGTAGTATAATTAATATTTTGAAGATGATTAATAAAGAGTTTGCAAGCTTAGTAATTATCGCCACTATTACCGCATGGCCAATATCTTACTACTATACAGAAAAGTGGTTGCAAAATTTTGAATATCATATTGATTTTCCATTTGAATTATATCCTTTTTCTGGATTTGCAGCATTATTGATAGTGTTGATTACTATTAGTATTCGTACATATAAAGCAGCAAAAACAAATCCGGTAAATGCAATCAGATATTAGTATAAATTGGCCTCTTCTATATTTTTTTTATTTCTCGAAAGCAAAAAAATCGATAACTTTGCAATACGTTAAGTTCTTTTTATCCTTATTAAATTAGAAAAGAAATTATGATAATTGAAGAAAAAACAATAGTTGGGAATGTTGTAGGCGAAAATTTTAAAACTGCAAAAGTATTTGAAAGCAAAGGAATTGACTTTTGCTGCGGCGGAAATCAATCGATAGCAGATGCATGTAAAGAAAACAATGCAGATATGGAGTCTTTATTCAAGGAGTTACATGAGGCAATGCTTGAGTTTGATCCTGAAACTGACTTTATAAAAAGGTTAGACCCAAGTGAATTAATTGATTATATAATTAAACGACACCATAGTTTTGTGCTGGAACAAATCCCTCAACTTAGTCAGTTACTCGCAAAGATTGCCAGCGTTCATGGAGATGCACATCCGGAAGTTTTTATGATTCGTGATGAGTTTGAGCAGGCTGTTATTGCATTAAGTAGTCACTTAATTGATGAGGAGCAAAAACTTTTCCCATATATTAAGATGATGGTCGAGATGCAAAAAGAAGGTAAGTCATTAAACTCCAATAACGATTTTGACTTAAAAAAAACATTGGAAGGACTAATAGATGAACATATTGCTGAAGGAAATCGTTTCGACGGATTATCGAAACTCACAAATAATTTCGCCATCCCTGTAGATGTTTGCAATACTTATGTGGTCTCTTTTAAAAGTTTAAAGGCTTTTCAGGATGATTTACATAAACATGTCCATTTAGAGAACAATTTATTATATCCAATGGCGGTTACTCTTGAGGAGAACTTACGAAGTTAAAAGAAATCATACTCTTGCACTATACTTACTAAAACAACAGAATATGCAATTCGTGCATTCGTACTTCTCTCAATAAGTAATAAATCAAGGTAAACGACCGGGATTTAAAGAAATAGCTGAACAAATAAGTTCACCGGGCAATTTACGGCTAAAATCATGCAGGTTTTAACTCGTTATGGAATTGTTAATTCTGTTCGTGGAAGAGGAGGTGGATTTTTCTTTACTGAGAAAAATCCTGATTCAGTCAGTTTATTTGATGTAATCAACCTTTTTGAAGGAGAAAAGTAATTTCTACGTTGTGGAATTGGTTTGGATGGATGCAATTCAGATCATCCTTATCTATTTCACGATGAATTTAAACGCATCCGGAATGATTATAACAATACTAATATTATTGGCAACTCAACTATTTTTTACGATAAAATGAAGAGATTGCTATAATCAATTTTATCACTTGAGTTTTAGATAATCTTAGAATAAATGAAACCCGTAATAGTAAGCTCGATGATTTTCTTTCTTTCGTTAACTTCCTGTGGGCAAACACACGAGAAAGAAGACAGCATGAATTCAACAAAACATAGATTCACAAATCATCTTATTAATGAAAGTAGCCCTTATTTATTGCAACATGCCCACAACCCAGTGAATTGGTATCCGTGGGGAACAGAAGCGTTGGAGAAAGCAAAAAGGGAAAACAAACTAATTATTATTAGCATAGGCTATGCTGCTTGTCATTGGTGCCATGTGATGGAGCATGAAAGTTTTGAAGATGAAGAAGTCGCCAAATTTATGAATAACAACTTTATTGCAATAAAAATTGACCGGGAGGAAAGACCCGATATTGATCAGGTTTATATGAATGCCGTACAACTAATTTCAGGTAGAGGAGGCTGGCCATTGAACTGTATCACATTGCCTGATGGTCGCCCGATTTATGGAGGAACCTATTTTCCAAAAGCACAATGGATGGAAATGTTAACACGGGTTTCTCAATTTATAAAGCAAAATCCTGATAAAGCTGAACAACAAGCAATTGCTCTTACAGAAGGAGTCCAGTCTAATGAGATGATTTTCAAGAACACTGAAGAGGTTTCATTTAAGATAAGCGATTTAAATAGCATTTTCGATGCTTGGAAAAGCAATATCGATTATAAAAATGGAGGGCAAAAACGAGCACCAAAATTTCCATTGCCCGTTGGTTATCAATTTTTATTACAATATCATTATCTGACAAAGAATCAGGATGCGTTAAAGGCAGTTAATATCACTTTGGACAAAATGGCTGATGGCGGTATTTACGATCAAATTGGTGGTGGTTTTGCTCGTTATTCAACTGATGCAATCTGGAAAGTACCGCATTTTGAAAAAATGCTCTATGATAACGCCCAACTTGTTAGCTTGTACTCAACTGCTTTTCAGTTAAACAAAAACCCGAATTACAAATTGATTGTTAAGGAAACACTTGCATTTATTAAAAGAGAATTGACCTCAGAGGAGGGTGGATTTTATTCTTCGTTAGATGCGGATAGCGAAGGTGTAGAAGGAAAATTTTATGTGTGGACCATGAGTGAAATTCGCAATGTATTGGGTGATCAGGCAGATTTGATAATCGATTATTACAATATTACGGAGAAAGGAAATTGGGAAAATGGAGCTAATATATTGCTGAAATCATCAAAAGACTCAAGAATTTCATTAAAGCATAAAATCTCTAAAAGTGAGTTGGAATTACGCGTATCAGATGCAAAAGGCAAATTACTAACTGCAAGAGCAAAACGAATCCGACCAGGATTGGATGATAAAATTCTCACATCATGGAATGCCTTAATGCTGAAAGCATATGTGGATGCATACAGGGTTTTTGGCGTTGAAAATTATCTGGATGCAGCATTGAAGAATGCAGAATTCATTATGTCTAAGATGAAATCAACAAATCACAGATTGTACAGAAATTATAAGAATGGCGAGTCGTCCATTAACGCGTTTTTAGATGATTATACATTCACAATATCTGCTTTCATTTCATTATACCAAGCCACCTTTGACGAAAAATGGTTAGCGGTTGCACAAGATTTAACGAACTATGCCATTGATCATTTTTATGATGAAAATAGTGGAATGTTTTTTTACACCTCCGATATTGATCCTGCCTTAATAGCTCGCAAAATGGAAATTAGTGATAATGTTATTCCAGCCTCAAATTCTGAGATGGCAAAAAACGTATTCATTCTTGGGCATTATTTCTATAATGATGATTACATCCTGAAAGCAGAGATAATGCTTAATAATGTTAAAGCAGATGCATTAATAAATGGAGCGTATTATGCAAATTGGGATATTTTAATGGCTTGGTTTGCAAGCAAACCGTACGAAGTTGCCATTGTAGGAAACAGCGTTGAAATCACACGGAAAAAATTGGATCAGCATTATTTACCGAATGTGTTTTTATCAGGTGGGAAAGAAGAAGGAAGTTTAGCATTATTAAGAAACAAACTGATTGATGGACAAACCATTATTTACGTTTGCCGGAATAAATCTTGTAAGCTTCCGGTAACTGCAGTGAAAGATGCGTTGAAGCAACTTGATAAATAATAAGTAGTGCCATTAGCTAATTTCACTTTTTTATTTCCAGTGTTTTAATCAGCAGGCATTAATTAGGCGAAGTAATCCTTCGACTTCCCGCTCAGGATCTTGTGGGTTATATTCCCCGCCCCTTGGGCGAAATAAAACAGCATCCATCATGATATCCCGTCCGCTTGCGGCGGGGAGTTTCATCCTATTATATTTTTTAATGAATAAGCATCATTTGAAGGTAGTAGACGCCGGCTCCTGCCAGATACCCAATGAATGCAAGCAAACTAATTCTTTTAGCATACCAGATAAAATCTATTTTTTCCATACCCATTGCTGCTACACCTGCAGCAGATCCAATAATTAATATACTTCCACCGGTACCGGCACAATAAGCCAGAAACTCCCAGAATACTCCGTCAACGACAAAATACGCCTGATAACCTGTTGCTGCCACATCTGCGATATCATACATTCCCATCGCACCGGCCACTAATGGCACATTATCGACAATGGCCGAAAGCACACCGATTATCAAGTTTATGATATAAATGTTACCAATATTGTCATCCAAATAACCTGCTAATAAAGATAAATGTCCTGCTGATTGCAATGCTGACACAGCAGTTAAAATTCCTAAGAAAAAGAATATTGTTGGAACATCCACTTTTCTTAATACCCCAATAACGGTTAATTTTCTTTTATCCTCGATTGGTTTTTTACGATGCATGATTTCAGTAACAATCCATATAACACCCAAACTAAACAGCATACCCATATATGGAGGTAGGTGAGTTATGGTTTTAAAAATTGGAACAAATAAAAGACCACATACACCCAGAATTAAAATCAGCTTACGCTCATAAGCAGTGGTAAATTCTTTTGTTTCGTCTGCACTTAATACAGGCCGGGTAACCTCTCCTTTTACTGTGAATGTTAATACTAAAAGTGGCACTACCATCGTCACAACACTTGGCAAAAACACCATAGCAATGATGTTGCCTGCCGTGATCTGTCCACCGATCCAAAGCATAATCGTTGTCACATCACCAATTGGCGACCAAGCTCCTCCTGCATTTGCAGCAAGTACAACCATACTGGCAAAGAACCAACGTGTTTTTTTATCATCAATAAGTTTTCGTATTAAGGCTACCAATACAATAGTCGTTGTTAAATTATCAAGCGCAGCAGACATAAAGAAAGTCAACACACTTAATACCCATAACAGCTTAACTTTATTGGTCGTTTTTATTTTATCAGTAATAAGTTTAAATCCCTGATGCTGGTCAACAGTTTCAACGATTGTCATTGCTCCCAACAAGAAGAATAAGATTGTTGAAATTTCAGCCAGGTGGTGCATTACATCATAATGGGTAATAAACCCAAGCATATCTCCGGAGGTAGGATTTAGGATACCGTATTCATGCAAATATTCACGGTAGGATTGACTTAGGAGTTCTCCGGCATTATTAACCAGACTTAGAACATCCACACGTGCAAACACAAAGATTATCCATAACAACATCCCAAGTACGAGTGCTGATGCAGCCTTGTCAATTTTCAGGGGATGCTCAAGTGCGATAGCTGTATATCCAAGGACAAACACTACTACCATTAAAACAAACAATTCCATTTAAATAGTTAAAATTTATATTAGCGCAAAATTAAAAAAGTTTTTAACAAGTGAACTATAATCCATATTTAATTCGATGCATATAGGTGATATTTGTCATAAAAAAACTGATCCTTAAGCACTTTCTACTTCTGCTTAATAAGCAATCAGAAGTACAGATAATAATTTTACTAAAACGAAGTTATATTAACAAACTACTGTTAAAAATTTCATCGCTTTAAAAATCTTACAATCTTGTTTAGTAGTACATTTATCTCAAAATTAAAATAGAATGCTTAACCTAATATTATTACAGCTCTCCAAGCAGGCAAGCCTGGGAGGTGAAGAACCAACTGAAATTACGATATCGGTCTTAGATCTGGCTATTAAAGGTGGATGGATTATTGCCGTGCTTGGGGTCTTTTCTATCATTGCCATGTATATTTTTATCGAAAGATATTTTGTAATCATCAAGGCGTCACGTGAGGAAAATAACTTTATGAATAATATTCGTGACTTTATTCATAGTGGACGAATTGATGCTGCCCTTTCATTATGCAAACATAATTCGAGTCCAATATCACTAATGATTGATAAAGGAATACAACGTATTGGAAAACCTCTGGGAGATATTAATGCAGCAATTGAAAACGTTGGAAAACTGGAAGTTTCAAGACTGGAGAAAAATATTGCCGGATTGGCAACTATTTCCGGTGCTGCACCAATGCTTGGGTTTTTAGGAACGGTGATTGGGATGATTCGTGCTTTTTATGATATGTCGATGGCCGGAAATAACATTGATATTTCCCTATTGTCAGGCGGAATTTATCAGGCAATGGTAACCACAGTTGCCGGACTCATTGTTGGAATTATGGCATATATCGCTTATAATATTTTGGTTGCACGCATCGAAAAACTTATTTATAAACTTGAGGCACGTGCCACTGAATTTATGGATCTGTTACACGAACCAGCTAAATAAAATTTGATGGCTATACAATCAAGAAATAAACGCAAAATAGATTTCAGCACGGCATCTATGTCGGATTTGGTATTTCTATTACTCATCTTTTTTATGCTTACCTCAACATTGGTAAGCCCCAACGCAATTAAATTACTGCTCCCAACCAGTAGTAGTAAAACTATGGCGCGACAAACCACAACGATTTATATAAATGATAAATATCAATATTTCGTGAATGAAAATCGCGTTATGCAGAATCAATTGGAAGATCGGATTCGTGTTAATATTGCCGATCAGGGTGAAGCTTCGATTGTACTCAGATCTGACCAATCGGTTCCCGTGCAATATGTGGTAAATGTTATTGATGCGGTAAATAATATCAACAAAAGATATAATACCAAGCATAAAGTAATTCTGGCAACCAAGCCAAAGTGATGCAAAATAAAAAGGATAAAACAAGAGGAATAATTGGTACAATAATTTATCATGCCCTGCTATTGTTGTTATTAATATTCCTTGGATTAACCACGCCATTGCCCCTTCCGGGAGAAGAAGGTGTGGAAGTAAACATAGGCAATAGCGAAATGGGAAGCGGTGTAATTCAACAACCCATACCGGAGGAAGCTCCTCCTACCCCGGTTCCTGAAGAAGTAACTGAAGAAGAAATTACAGAGGAAATCCCTGAGGAAATACCCGAAGAAAAATCTCCAGATCCGATCATTGAAGAAGAGGTAATACAGCAAGAGATTGAGGAAGCTCCCCAAATTATAAAACCTGAAGAAATTAGAAAGGAAGAACCAAAAAAAGAAATAAAACCCACGGAAGAAAAGCCGGTTGAAAAAGTGGTAGAAAAAAAGCCCGACCCGGTGGTGAATCCAAATGCATTATATCAACGAAAGAACACAAATACCCAAGGTTCAAATCAGGGTATTACGCGTAGCCAAGGAGATCAGGGCGAAGTTCACGGAACACCTGAATCCGTAAATTACGAAGGTTTGGGTGGAGAAGGTGAAGAAATTTCGTATAGCCTGACAGGCCGTGGCGCCAAACATTTACCAAAGCCTTCCTATGATTCGCCCGAACAAGGCCGGGTTGTCGTAAATATTTGGGTGGATCGACAAGGTAATGTTACCCGAGCAGATGCCGGTGCAAAAGGAACTAATATTTCGGATCTCAATCTTCGGCGTCTTGCCCTTGAAGCTGCCTTACGAGCAAAATTTTCAGAAGATCCTTCAGCCACTGATCTTCAAAAAGGAACCATCACCTACAATTTTATTCGGTTAAACTAGGGTCGACTTTCTTTTTTTATAAATCCTGCTTTAGTTTAGGAATGCTTAATTAATTTGGAAGAAAAAATAAATTAGAATAATTACTTTTATAATCTAATAAAACCTATAAGCGATCCCATGAATATAATATACCATCAATTAGCCGAAAAACTCGACCAAATTCCTAACGGTTATCCAAAAACAAAAAGCGGTGTTGAACTAAAAATTTTGGCTAAACTTTTTACAAAGGATGAAGCAGCCTTGGCAACCAATTTAAGCTTGGAACCTAAAACCATTAAAGAAATTGCAGAAGTCAATCAGGCAGCAGAAACTGATGCAAAGCGGTTGTTACTAAGCATGGTAAAGAAAGGTTTAATAGAAATAAAGCGTGTTGAAGGCAAGGGCCTGGTATTTCTTCTGATGCCATTTGTTGTTGGTTTTTACGAACGTCAGAATGGGAATATTGATAAGGAGTTTTCCGAATTATTTGAAGAGTATTATCATGAAAGTTTTCATCAGGTAATGACGATTAATCCTTCGGTACACCGAGTTATTCCGGTTGAAAGAAGCATCCCTGTAAATATTGATGTAATGCCTTACGAAAAAGCCTCAACTTATTTAGATGTAGCAAATTCTTGGGGTGTTTTAAAATGCATCTGCCGCGTTCAGAAACAATTAATTGGTGAAGGTTGTAATCATACCGTTGAAAACTGTCTGGCTTTTTCCACTAAAACCGGAGCTTTCGACCGAACGGATGCCATCCGAACCCTCACCAAAGATGAAGCTCTTCAAATTTTAGATGATGCGAATAAAGAAGGATTGGTTCATTCAACCAATAACGCCCAACAAGATGTTACTTACATTTGCAACTGCTGTACTTGCTCGTGTGGCGTACTCAGGGGGATTACTGAACACGGTTGTTTAAGTTCTGTTGCCAGCTCTGACTTTTATGCCAAGGTGGATGAAAATTTATGCAATGGTTGTGAAATATGCATAGATCGATGCCAATTTAGTGCGCTCACAATGGTTGATGGTATTAGTACAGTTGATACTAAATTTTGTTTCGGTTGTGGATTATGTATTACAACATGTAGTACAGAAGCTTTGACATTGGTTCAAAAAGAAGTCGATAAATTGATCGCTCCACCTTTATCCGAAGAAGAGTGGAGAAAAACTAGAACCATTTCGAGAACAAGTTTGTAGATAAAACCTTTGCTTTCTTTTATTCCTGTTTGATTTTTCATAATATTGCTTAAATTAACTAATCTATTTCCGCTTATATAAAAAACCAACATGAAGAAACAGCTACACTTTTTAATTGCACTAGGCATTGCCTTTTTCTTTCTAACAACAATATCTTATGCCCAAGTTGGTAATAAATCTCAACTAAGCATTAAAGAAATTATGCAAGGCGATGATTTTGTTGGGCATCTTCCATCCAGATTACAATGGTCTGATGACAGTAAAATACTTTATTTTAATTGGAATACTGAAAACGCGATCAGTGACTCATTGTACACTTACAAACTATCCTCCGAAGAAATTTCAAAAGTGAATTTCGAAACACAATGGGAAATGCCATCAAATCGAGCAATTTTCAATAAAGATAAGAGCAAGAAACTATATGCCAAAAACGGGGATCTCTTTCTGCTGGATTTAAGTAATTATGCAAAGACACAAATAACCAATACACTTGCTCGCGAAAGTAATCCACATTTCACAGCCAATGAAAGCAAGGTGGCTTACAGAAATGGAAATAATCTGTTCACCTGGGAAATTTCCACCGGAAAAACTGTACAAGTAACAGATTTCAAAAAGGATGCCCTCCGGGATAAACCAGTTGATGATAAAGATCAATGGCTAAAAGATGATCAGATAGAAATGTTCAATATCTTACAAGAAAATAAGGAACGGAAAGAGGAAGAAAAGAAATATGCAGATCAATCAAAACTAAAACGTCCACTACCCATTCCTTTAAAAGGGATGATTGTAATGTCGGTGCAATTAAGCCCTGATGGAAATTACGTTACTTACATTATGACGAAACGATCACCCTCAAAACAAACAATCGTTCCACAATGGGTGAGCGAATCCGGCTATACAGGAGATCAAAACACGCGATCAAAAGTGGGAGACAAACCTGCCACTTACAAAATGTTTATCTATGACATAAACAACAGAAAAACCTATGCTGTAGAATCTGATTCTCTTGAAGGAATAGATTATGTTCCGGAATACACCTTGGATTATCCTGACAAGAAATATGAAAACAAGGATAGAATTGGATCAATCTCGGCTCCTGTATGGAGTGAAGACGGACAACGTGCTTTTATTGAAATCAATTCAAACGATTATAAAGATCGCTGGTTGGCTTTACTAAACATTGCGGATGGCACCATTGAAACGATCGAACATCAGCATGACGAGGCATGGATTGCTGGCCCGGGCATCGGTTGGTTTAGCGAGAAAGCCTTAGGATGGATGCCGGACGATAGGAGTATTTGGTTTGTTTCCGAAGTATCTGGCTACGCCCATCTTTATTCAAAAGATGTTGTAAGTAAAAAAATAAAGGCACTTACAAAAGGAAAATTCGAAGTATTCACACCCCAGATTTCAAATGATAAAAAATATTGGTATTTCACTTCCAGCAAAGAGCATTCCGGTGAACGTCATTTCTACAGCATGCCTATTAACGGAGGCAAGGCTCAGAGAATTACGACAATGACTGGAAATAATGAAGTTGAACTTTCACCTGATGAGAAATATTTGGCCATCAGATATTCATACTCTAATAAACCTTGGGAAATCTTTCTAATGAAGAATCCGTTGATTTCAGGACAAGATGAAAATCTAGTGCAAATTACTAAATCTACTACCGAGAATTTTAAAAATTACGAATGGCGTGTTCCTGAAAACATCACCTTTAAAGCTGAAGATGGCGCTAAAGTCCATGCTCGTTTATATCAACCCAGAGCAGAGGTGAAAAATAAGGCTGCAGTAATTTTTGTACATGGAGCCGGCTATCTTCAAAATGCACACAAATGGTGGAGTTCGTACGGTCGTGAATATATGTTCCATAATATTCTTGCTGATAATGGCTATACTGTTTTGGATATTGATTACCGAGCCAGTTCAGGATATGGGCGTGATTGGAGAACCGGGATTTATCGCCATATGGGAGGGAAAGACCTTTCTGATCAGGTGGACGGCGTAAAACATCTGATTGATAAGTACGACATTGATCCAGAAAAAGCAGGAATTTACGGAGGATCGTATGGTGGATTTATCACCTTAATGGCCATGTTTAATGAACCCAAAACTTTTAAAGCCGGCGCGGCATTACGTTCGGTAACCGATTGGGCACATTATAATCACGGCTATACTGCAAGAATATTAAACACACCAGCCACTGATAGTTTAGCATACCGTAGAAGTTCACCCATTTATTTTGCAGAAGGATTGCAGGGAAAGTTATTAATGCTTCACGGTATGATAGATGACAATGTTCACTTTCAAGATGTGGTTAGATTATCTCAGCGATTTATTGAACTGGGAAAAGAAGATTGGGAAATGGCAATATTCCCTGTTGAACGGCATGGCTTTACGAAAGCAAGTAGCTGGACTGATGAATATACCCGTATCTTTAAATTATTTCAAGAAACATTATTGGACAAATAATATCATTTTGATTACTTTTATTAAATGACATACCCTGAAACCCTAAATTATTTATTTAGTCAATTACCGATGTACCAACGTGTGGGACCGGCTGCTTATAAGGCAAATCTTAATAATACCATTGCCTTAATGAAACATTTGGGTAACCCACACGAAAACTTTAAATCCGTTCATATTGCCGGCACCAATGGTAAGGGTTCTGTTGCTCACCTCATGGCTTCGGTATTTCAATCTGCCGGATATAAAACAGGGTTGTATACCTCCCCTCACTTAAAGGATTTTCGCGAGCGAATTAAAATTAATGGTGAGATGATTTCCGAAGATATTGTAACAACCTTTGTAAAACTCAACAAAAAAGCCATTAAATCAATTCAACCCTCATTCTTCGAAATGACGGTGGGAATGGCTTTTCAATATTTCTCTGATAAAGAAGTAGACATTGCCATTGTTGAAACCGGAATGGGAGGTCGTTTAGATTCAACCAATATTTTAAATCCTGAACTCTCAGTTATCACCAATATTGGCCTCGACCATATGCAACTTCTGGGTGATACCATTGAAAAAATCGCACAAGAAAAAGCAGCGATAATCAAAAAAGAAACGCCTGTTATCATCGGACAAATGCGATTGGAATTGAAAGAAATCTTTACAACAATGGCGGAAAAGAAATTAGCACCCATTTATTTTACAAGTGAGCATTTCGAAGCTAAACTTCTTTCAAACACCTCAAAAAATACCGAATATGATATCTGGAAAGAATCTGAACTTTATTTGGAACATTTAATTTGTCCGTTACTGGGTAATTATCAAGTCGATAATCTACTCACCTTATTTCAGGTATTTGATATTTTGGCTGATAAATTTGGTATTAGCAAAAACATACTGGTTGAAGGAATTGAAAATGTAATTAATAATACTGGTTTTAAGGGACGATGGCAGATCTTATCAACTAATCCTATGACGATTTGCGATACGGCTCATAATAAGGATGGTATAAAAGCAGTTGTAAATCAATTGCAACAAATGAGTTTTTCAAAATTACATTTCGTGATTGGCATGGTGGACGATAAAAATATTAGCGATATTTTAATTTTACTTCCACAAAATGCAGTTTATTATTTTTGCAAAGCAGGTATTCCACGTGGTCTTGATGAAACTCTTTTGGAAGAAGCAGCACATATAGTCGGACTCAGGGGTAAATCATATAGTTCAGTTCGGGAGGCCTATAACTCAGCCGTGAATAATGCCGGAATTAATGACCTTGTTTTTATTAGTGGCAGTACGTTTGTAGTGGCGGAGGTTGTTTAAAGGAAAGCATTTTCAAAGAAAAAATTCAGGATGATGTACTATTGAAGATATCGTCCCAACTGCAGGAATATTACTTTTGATATACTGAAATGAACTCAGGGTGACAATGCACCCATTAATCTATTAGCACATAAGCAAAACTTGTCCCTCCAAAGGCGTTGATTAACTCATCCCCCACTAATCATATGCAAAACAACCACCTTGTCACCATCTTTAATATTGGCAGTTTTTCTCTCATCTTTTTTAATCAATCGGTCATTAATTTTTGTAACCAATAACTTAAAAGTGAAATTTTTATATTCGATAAGTTCTTGAATAGTTATCAGATCGCGCTCAATATTCTCTTCACGATTGTTTAGTGTGATTTTCATTTTTAGTGTTTTTAAGTAGAATTTCAAGTGCTTTATTTGCCTGCATATGAGCCACAATTCCAACACGAGGTGCCAATGGTGGAATATCTTCCGCAATTGCTGTTTTCATGTCTCCACAAATAAATAAATTTCCGTGTTGTTCCATTTTTATACTTTCATTATCTCCATAGCCCGCCATGCCCATTCCCACAATCAAAGGTATATCCGGTAATTCAGTCATAACTGTTTCAATAATCATTTGTTTCATTTCTGCCAAATCAAAAGCTTCGATAATTACATCACATTTTTTAAAAATTGATACAACTTCTTTGGGTCCTAACTTCACATCATGAGGTTCAATTTTGACGTGTGGGTTGATGAAGAAGATGTTTTCTTCTAAGGTAAAAACTTTCTTCTGCCCAAGTTGATTTGTATAATAATGCTGTCGGTTCAAATTGGATTTCTCGATCACATCAAAATCAACAATAACCAGTTTCCCAATTCCAATTCTGGCCAGAGCAACAGCACAATTTGATCCCAATCCACCACAACCGGCAATGCCCACTTTTTTACATTTTAAAATCTTTTTAATCTCTGCGAAATTCATATTTTTGAATTGGGTTTACAACAGACTGCAAACAAAGATAAAATATATATCTAAGATTTTTAATTTATAACAATTCTAAATACGTAACACATCCTTATAATTGTCAATATTTTATTCGTTTTTACAACAATATGAATTGTTTTATATAACTCTTTTTCACTGCTTTATTTAATCCGCATGATAATATTTAATAATTTTGAAAAGTTTTTAAAAATGAACCATAAATAGATTTCGGCATGAACATTGAAGAAATAAAAAATAGCCACAAGTTGCTCACAAATTGGAGTTATAATTGGACTCCTTTACATCGTGGATATACTGATAAAGTACTCCATATAAACGTTAGTACGAACGAGGTTAATGAAAAGACAGTTCCACCATTAATGAAGGAAAAATTTATTGGTGGTAAAGGTTATGGATTGAAGCTTTTGTGGGAAGCTACCAAAGCGGAAACAAAATGGAACGACCCTGAAAATGAGATCGTGATTTCTTCCGGGCCAATAGGTGGTATCACGCAATATTCAGGCTCAGGGAAATCGATAGTAGTAACAATTTCTCCACAAACTGATTCGGTCATGGACAGTAATGTGGGAGGGTTTTTTGGTCCATTTCTGAAATTCTCCGGTTTTGATGCAATTGAGTTACAAGGCAAAGCTGAAAACGATGTGATTATTTATATCGACGGGGTAAATCATAAAGTAGAAATTTTTGAAGCACCACAAGAACCTGTTGACAGCCATGTATTGGCAGAAGTACTTACCGAAATGTTTGCCAACGACGACAAAGACAAAAGAAACATTGGTGTTATTTCCACCGGAGCTGCAGCTGATCATTCATTAATCGGGATGTTAAACTTCAGTTTTTACGATCCGAAAAGAAAACTGGTAAGATTGAAGCAAGCCGGGCGCGGTGGAATCGGAACGGTTTTCAGAGATAAAAATATTAGAGCTGTTGTTGCAAAAATCCCCGGTGTAAAAGGGAACTTAAATGATGTTGCCGACCTGACTGCTATTATGGAAAGAGGTAAGAGGTTTAATAAAGAGATGCGTGAATTGGACGATTCTCAGGCCGAAATGAGAACCAAGGGCACGGCTCACCTCACCAATATTATGAATGATTACGATTTATTACCAACCCATAATTACAAATTCGGAAGTCATGATAAAGCTGATGAAATTCACTCTGAAGTTTGGAAAGCACGCTTTACTCAAGGCATCCCCGACGGATGCTGGATCGGATGTAATATGGCTTGCGCCAAAGGGGTTGATAATTACGAATTGAGAACGGGACCTTATCAAGGCGATAAAGTGATTGTTGACGGACCTGAATATGAAAATGCCGGTGGCTTAGGTTCGAACTGCGGAATCTTTAATCCAGATTACATCATTGAAGCAAATTTCTATTGTGACACGTATGGGATTTGTACAATTTCATGGGGCACTTTACTAGCTTTCGTTATGGAATGTTATGAAAACGGTATCTTAAATAAAGAAAGAACGGGTGGCTTAAAACTTAATTTCGGAAATGCTGACTCAGCTATGGAATTATTGCACTTACTAGCCAAGGGAGAAGGATTTGGACCCATCGCCGGGATGGGTGCTCGAAAAATGAAAGAACTCTTTATTGAGAAAGGTTGGGGTGATTCACAATTTATTACCGACATTGCCATGGAAAATAAAGGTCTTGAATATTCAGAATATGTTTCGAAAGAATCTTTAGCACAGCAAGGCGGTTTCGCTATGACAAATAAGGGACCTCAGCATGATGAAGCCTGGCTAATTTTTATGGATATGGTAAATAATCAGATTCCTACATTTGAAGACAAAGCCGAGGCATTGCATTATTTCCCAATGTTCCGTACCTGGTTTGGCTTGGTTGGATTATGTAAATTACCATGGAATGATGTTGAACCTGAAACCAATGCGGAAACTGATGAACCTGCAAAAGTTCCTGAACATGTTGATAATTATGTAACCATCTACAAAGCGGTTACAGGTCAAGATTTCAGCAAGGAAGAAATGATAATCATGTCGGAAAGAGTTTATAATTACCAACGAATCTTCAATTTAAGAAAAGGTTTTGGCACCCGTAAATATGATGCACAACCTTATCGTGCTGCCGGACCAGTTACTGTTGAAGAATATGACTCAAGAGCTGAACGTTATGATAAACAAATGAAAGATCTCATTGGTATTTATCCTGATGAAAAAACTACAGAAGAGAAAATTATTATCATGCGTAAATACAGAGAATCACAATATGAAAAATTATTGGATGCTGTTTATAAACGAAGGGGCTGGACCAAGAATGGGGTTCCTAAAACTTCTCATTTAAAAGAATTGGGTATGGACTTACCTGAGCTCATCGAATTGATTACACCTCATCAGGAAGATTAATTCCCTCAAAATAAGCAAAGACGATTAACGTATAATTTGACAATAACTTTGATACTTAAAAAAATAATTGTATTTTTATGTCCCTAATCGATTAATTAGAAAGCTATTAATTAATTACCAAGGAATTAGAAAGATATTGAGGATCCGCTTATTGGAATACTGATAATATTACTTCCAATTCTTCTAAATATTTTCTCCCCAGTTGACATTAATAATTAGGTGGCTTAATAATCCATGTTCGTGGATTAAGTTGGATAATTAAATATTAATCAAAGCTTGGGTCAGATGAAAATGTTTTCTATAAATAAAATAATTCCCATTAAGACGAAAACTGTTTCGTGTAACTTCTTGATAAATAAAACATTTTTTAGCATCTTTTTATGCTTAATAGTTAGTTCTATTAATGGCCAAACGAAATATGAGGTTACCGGTGCAGGAACCACTGCTGTTAATGGAGTTTATTATTTCATTGGAGCATTAAATGGGAAAGATTACTTCAAAATGGAAGGAGCCTCATATTACCTTTATTGGCATGAATATAGTGCTGGGGCTTATTATTGGAATATCGATAATGATAAAAATGACGCAGATGTTTACTATAATATCTCATCAACAGCAGATACCGTACCCAATAGTGTTTGGTCCAAAGGTGATGGTAGCGATCCTGTCCCAACAGTGAGTGCCAGAGAAATAACTGCTCCGGAAATAAGTGTTTTGGGTAACAGTAATTCAATTGATGACGGGAGTACAACACCCTCAAGTGATAACGATACAGATTTTGGTTCTGTGCTAATATCAGGAGAAACAAAAGTAAAAACCTTTACAATTAGAAATATTGGAACTGAATCTTTAGAGCTGGATGGCTCACCAAAAGTTAGTATTGGAGGTACTCATACAGCTGATTTTTCGGTCACATTGCAACCTACATCACCAATAGCAATAAATAATGGTAGTACCACATTTCAGGTTACTTTTAATCCAAGTGCAGGCGGAACAAGATCTGCATCCCTTAGCATCAATAATAATGATGATAATGAAAATCCTTATACTTTTAATATCGAAGGCATAGGTATTTATACCGCTCCAACCGTTCAGGCTAGCTCTATCATTTTTTCTGATATTGGCGCAGTTGAAATGAATATTAACTGGACAAAAGGCAATGGCTCAAAATGTGCTGTATTTGTCAAAGAAACGAACTCAGGACTTCCAGCACCCTTAAATAATACAACTTTTATTGCAAATACACATTTTAAGAAAGGTACTCAAATAGGAACTTCTTCATGGTATTGTGTATATAACGGAACGCTTGATTCAGTGACTGTAAATGGATTAATGCCGGGTTCAAATTACCGCGTAATGGTATGTGAATATAATGGCGATGCAGGTTATGAAAAATATCTGACAACAGAATCAACTGATAATGCTTCTACTCAAACCATGAAAACAATTATTATTAATGAAATTGATGTAGATACGCCCGGGACAGATAGTCAGGAATTTATTGAACTCTTTGATGGTGGTTCTGGAAATACCAGTCTTGATGGTTTAATCCTTGTTTTCTACAATGGTTCTGATGATCAGTCATATGACATAAGTGGCCATACGAATGCAATTGATCTAAATGGATACATGACAGATACCAATGGTTATTTTGTTTTAGCTGGAAATAGTTTCTCAGGTGACGCAGATATCCGTTTTGGAGATAATTCATTACAAAATGGAGCTGATGCTGTAGCAATTTTTGCAGACAGTGCTTCGAGTTTTCCTAATGACACACCTATTACCTCATCATATTTGATTGATGCAATAGTTTATGATACACAGGATGCTGATGATGCAGGTTTATTACCTTTAATAAATGGCTCTGAACCTCAAGTAAATGAAGATGGAAATGGAGATAAGGATAATCATTCAAATCAACGAATACTTAATGGAACTGGAGGACTAAGAAATACGTCTAACTATTCTCAACAACCACCTACACCCGGAACTCGGAACAATGCCCTCCCAACCAGTGCCAATGAAAGTATCACAGTTGAAGAAGATGTGATTAAAGCACTTGCATTAAATGACTTTACTTACGTTGATGCTGACAGTGACCCATTGTGGCAAGTTCAACTGATGTCCAAACCTACCAAAGGCAGTTTGTTTATTGACTTAAATGATGATGATATTATTGATTTGAGTGAAGAATTAATCAATAACGACACCATCTTAGAAACTGATATTACAGCGAACAGGCTAAAATATATTGCGGCATTAAATGAATCTGGGAACAACTATACCTACTTTAAATTTAAAGTGAATGATAGCCTGGCCTATAGTTCCTCTGAATACACAATGACTATAAATGTGACGACCGTAAATGATTTACCAACCGCCGTTAACGATACCGTAACAACCAATGAAGATACCGATAAGGTATTTGCAACCAGTGAATTTAATTATTCCGACATCGAAGGAAGCTCCATGCAGCAGGTTCAAATAACTCTCATTCCCAGTAATGGTGTATTATTTAATGATGCCAATACCAATGGAGCCATTGATGTGGGTGAAGCATTTTCAAATAATGATGTTGTTACAAAGGCCCATATTGATGCCAACAGGCTTAAATTTAAACCCGACTTAAATGAATTTGGAGCACCTTATGCTTCATTCAATTTTAAAGTGCATGATGGTACAGCCCACAGTAACGCTGCTTATAAATTAACCATCGATGTCACCCCTGTTAACGATTTACCAATTTCTGCAGATAGTATGTTTGGATGCCCGATTAATACAGATCATATTTTTACTATTTTAGATTTTCCTTACAGCGATGTTGAAGGAAGTCCAATTTCTATGGTAAACATTCCAGCAGTTCCTATTAAAGGCTCATTATACTTTGATTCTGACAATGATAATATTATTGATGGGGGAGAGGCCTATACAGATGGGGCAAATATTTTGAGTACTACAATTGAAAGTGGGAAAGTTAAATACAAACCCAATGCTGATGAAAATGATCAGCCTTATACTACTTTTACTTTCAAAGTAAATGACGGAAGCAGTTCAAGTTCAGACACCTACACCATGGCCATTTCTGTTTATCCGGAGTTTGTTGTAGGCAGCATAACCGAAGACATGGTGATCTGTCATAACAGCATTCCCAACGAATTAAGTGGTTTGCCCCCTACAGGAGGAAATACCCCTTACACTTACCAGTGGCAAAGTTCATCTAACGGAATCAGTTTCTCTGACATTATAGCTGCAACAAAGCTAAATTATCAACCTACAGCCCTCAACGATACTACTTATTTCAGGCAAATTCAAACTTCTGCTTCAAGTTGTGGGACGAGGATTACCAATGCAGTAGTTATATATACAATTCAAGAGTTTATTGGAGGTTTAATAACTTCTAATCAAACTTTATGTTACAACACAATTCCCTCTAAATTAGTCGGAACTGCATCTACAGGTGGACTTGCACCTTATACCTATCAATGGCAGAGCTCAACGGATAGAATTATCTTTTCTGATATTGCGAGTGAAACAAGTCTTGAATACCAGCCTCCTTCATTGACTCAAACTACTTATTACCAACTTCTACAATCCTCTTCTTGGGGTTGTGGAACGGTTGAAACCAACATTGTAAAAGTTAAGGTTCTTGAAGAATTTAAAGTAGGTTCGATCTCAAAAACACAGGTGATGTATTACCGCAATTTACCCGAAAAGTTTATTGGTGTGGCATCAACGGGAGGAGGTCTGCCCTATACCTACCAATGGCAAGAATCCACAGATGGTACAAACTTTAGCAACATTAATGGGGCCGACAAATTAGATTATCAAGCAGGAAGAATTTCACGAACGGCCTATTATCGTTTAAAGCAAGGTTCATCCTCTGGTTGTGGCGATCTTATTACAAACAAACTGATTTTGGTAGTATTTCCTGAATTTATTGTTGGAACAATTTCTAAAGATCAACATATTGCCTTCAATACTGCGCCAGATAAATTAATTGGAAAAGAACCCAGGGGAGGAAGACATCCCTATTCTTATCAATGGCAAAGTTCATCGGACGGCTTAAACTTTACTGATATTGTTGATGAAACAAGTTTAGGTTATCAACCCGGGATTTTAACTGACACCACGTACTATCGTCAAATTCAATCAGCTGCTTTAGGTTATGCTGATAAAGAAACCAATGTGGTCAGTATTTTTGTTTATCCCGAATTTAGCGTTGGAAGTATCTCCGAAGATCAAGTTGTTTGTTATAACTCAGCTCCTGAAATTATGGTCGGTGTTGAACCAACAGGAGGAGATACGCCATATACTTATCAATGGCTAAGTTCAACTGATGGAATCTATTTTACGGAAATTTTTGGTGCAGTATCCTTAAACTATCAGGCTGAAGTTTTAACAGAAAAAACTTATTTCAAGCAAATCCAAACGTCGTCAAGTGAATCTGGAAGTTTTGCAACGAATGTTGTTGTAATGACCATCCAAGCTCAACCCACTGTTGATTGCGCCGTAGATGAAGCTACCATTTGTGCAAATGAAAGTTATCAGCTAGCTGCCTCTGCTCAAAACTACAGCTCAGTTATTTGGTCAAGTTTAGGAGATGGAACATTTAATGCTATGAATATCTTAAATCCGATTTATACTCCGGGAGAAAATGATATTGCGAACGGGGCAGTCATTTTAGCCATTAATGCTATTGCAACTTCAGCATGTGAAATGCTTGCTTCCGATGAAATGGCTCTATTATTCAATGAGTTGCCCATAGTAAATGCCGGAGATAATTTAACGATTTATAAAGATACGTCAGCACAGATAAATGCAAGCGTTCAGGGAACCGGAAGCTATACTTATTTATGGTCTCCTGCTTCGATGGTTTCTGACCCCACAGTTTTAAATCCTGTAACAAATCCAATTTCTGAAACTACCACCTTTACATTAGTAGTAGCAGATAATGAAACAGATTGCTCCGTTGTAGATCAGGTGACATTCAAAGTTGAGCCGGGTACTACTTACCAAATCAGTGGAAAAGTACAGTCCATTGATCTGAAGAATCCATTACCCGCTACAACGGTTTATTTTTCTGTAATTGATCAAACAACCACTACCAACGATCAGGGAGAATTTTCAATACAAGTTCCTGCCGGATATAGTGGGTGGGCCATCCCTTCCAGAGCCGGTTATGTTTTTGAGCCCGATAGTATCGACTTCAATTATATTGGTACAGATATCGTTGGTCAGGATTATGGGGGTACATTATACTTGCGGGCAATTGCTTCTCCAAATTCAATTATAGCCGGACAAAGTGTGCAATTGAGCATTGAGTTTACAGGCTCACAAAACTCCGTTTATTCTTGTAAATGGCTGGATGAGAATGGCGAAATTGGTAATGATATGATTGCAATCATTGAACCAACACAAACAACCACTTATACCGTTTTTGTGGAAGACGCTTTTGAATGCACTTTTGATACGATTCGGGTTTATGTATCAACAACAGTAGGATTGGACTACCTCGAAAATAGCGATAGCCAAATCAGCATTTATCCAAATCCAACCAATGGAAATATTTATATGGATCTGAATGAAGGTAAAGATGCCAGTTTAATAAGTATTTTTACTGCTGATGGCAAACTTGTTAGAGAAATTGAAATACAAACTTCCATCAGAAATAATAAAATTGAAATTAATCTGGC
>PIVJ01000381.1 GCA_003353955.1 Bacteroidota bacterium
TTGCTCTCAGTAAATGTACTTGCCTAAGATTTAGACTATAACGGAAAGATTTCCTTACAATCTCTTCGACATGAACTACACTGAGTCGGAAAAGTTTTAAGCACCCTTACACACACGGCAAAGTCCCAAAAATTCAGGATTTTCAAATTGCTGCCAAATAATGAATATTTCATATTTTTCAATGCCGTCAAATACAGCTGCATTTTGGATCTATGTGGTGTCTTCCAATAATAGGCATTTTACGTAATTCAACAGGTGGATGGTATTAATTAGATAAGCTAATTAGGTAGTATAAAGAGCCAGTAAAATATACATTGGGTCATTTTAGAATTAATCTGTGGGCCTGGGGGGCCCTGCAATCCATAAATCATCATTATAGTCGTATTGCTTATTCCCTCCGTGAGCAATATCCCATCGGTGAGAACTTTGGCTCCCGGCAGCTAGGTGATACGGGTGGATGCTGAGGGATGCAAAAAATCACAAAATTGATGATAATTTTCAATTCATGGGGCAATTTTGAAAAGTGACGATGCTATCCATAACAGAAAATGATAAGTTACCAGAAAAATGTGCACAAAACGTCTCTGACCACTCATGCGTGACATAATGACATCATCCAAATATAGCCATTTTTGTGCAAAAAATAGGGTCGAGTTTTCATATTTGCGACATAACGCTCGGTAAATAAAGACAACATGCTTGTTTGGCATCACCTTGCCATCATATTCAATTTGTTTTGAGTTGAAATCATTCAAGCATGACGACATACCAAGCGATCAAATCACCCACCCCAAAAAGGATGGAAATGCTATTTATTCATTTTAAACTCGATATTTCGAGTAAATATTATCTAATTGCATGTTAGCTGATTACTGACTTGAATTTCCTAAGTCAAGGTCACGGTTCAAGGTCACAGGAAAGAATTGGCCAAAACCCGACATTCCGCATCCTGCAGCATCCGCCCCCGTATCACCTAGCTGCTCTGGACCTATCCTTTTTCCGAATGATCAGCGTTCGTGGAGGGATTGCACAATACTTCGCCCATGATGATTATTGAATTGCATTGCTTCCAAGGTCCACAGATTGATTAGAAATTGGCCCTTCGCATTTATCGCAAATGCCCTTCATCACCTAATTAATACAGGTAATTAGTGCCAATTCATCGGCAAGCAATTAAAATTGTTTGGCAACCCGATTCAGACCATACAATACACTTTCTTCTGTCGTTGACCCCATCTAAAAATATTGAATGGTTTGAATTTGACAGTGGTTTGAAATTCACAAAAATATGGCAATTTTAACTTCGTGCAGGGGTGCTTAAAACTTTTCCGACTCTGTAGATTTCATCTCCATCAATTAAACAACGAAAATAAGGGCCACCATTTGGCGGAAATGCATTGAAGTCCCACTGTTAAAGGAAAAGATGCCAT
>PIVJ01000382.1 GCA_003353955.1 Bacteroidota bacterium
ACTATTAGAAAGTTTTGCAGTTTCAAGTTATTCTCTGTTACAAACCAATAAAGTATAAAAATTATTGGTAAGAATATAGCAAAATCTATTGAGTTAAAAAGCATTGAATTTTATTTTTAATTTGCAATTATAGGGTTTTCTTGCATGACGCACAACGAAACAGCTAATGCCAGTGCGGACTTGGTAACTTTTAAGTTTCGGTTTAGGCTCATAGCTGAATAAATTTTAGTTGCAATTTAACAAATTTATCTTCTAGCTGAAATTTATTTCAGCGGGGTTTACAAATATGTGAACAGAAACATTTAGAGCCTTAGACCGCATTGGGATTGAGCTGCTGTTATGTGTGGTTTTTAAAATGGCAAATCATTACTGTCATCTTTTTCGCTCTTATTTTCCTTATTTTCTTTTGGCGGTTGTAAATTAATATGCTTCTGAGCTATGAAAACAATTAGAGTTCCAACTAAATTCAGGCAAAAGCTTGCTACTGGTTCATCAACTATGTTTTTTTCTGAAGGTAATTCTGGTTGACCATGTCGCGATGATTTATTTGCAATACTAAATGAAGATTGCATTAATCCTGAAAAATTATCCAAAAATCCCTGAAAATAGTCAGGTATAATTCCTGTTTTCATTAATTTCTTTTTTAATGAGTTTTGGCTGCCTTGATTTTCTCCAAGAAGTTTCTTTAAGAAGCTTTCTAGTGAATTATTAGCACTAACAATACAGCCAAAGAAATCTCCTTTAGATAATCTACTTTTTGCGTCTAAGAAGTCTGAGTGAGCTTTTTCAAAATGGTTTCCTTTTAATAATTTTTCAGCCTTTGACAATATCTCACTTTCAATAAAATCTGAATCTAATCGAAAGAACTCGCCTTCTAAAAATCGAACTGGACTTTCTTCAATTTTAAGTAAGTTATTTAATTTTTTTATAAAAGTCTGTTTTGATTCTTCCTCAAAAATGTAGCTAAACAAAAATTCAACAGTATCCAACAGCAATTCAGGTTTAGTACTTTCGAAAAATGGTTCTAAATTATCGACTTCAACAAACTCCCCACCAACAAAAGCCTTTAGTTTCTTATACCCATAAGCTCTCAATAAATCTTTATATACTTTTTCAAAAGCAGTCTCATAATAGTGCCAATTTGTTTCTGTTGTTTCTGAAAAAGTTTCGTTGTAGTCGTTAAGCAGTGAAAGTAATTTTGTCCTTTGATTAATGTTAAATGAAACATTAAATCTCTTTTGCTCAATCAAATCTTTGTGCCTTATGGAAAATGGTATATTCATATTTTTCGGATTACTTAAATCACACACAACAATTGTATAACCACATTGTAGTTATATCGTATATAGCTACAAGTTAATATTTCTTATTAAACTATCAAGCGGACTTGCAATTCTTTTATTATTTATTTCAATTGTTTTGGTATAAA
>PIVJ01000383.1 GCA_003353955.1 Bacteroidota bacterium
GGGGCACACCGTAAAGACACGGCGAAATGGGCTACTAGTCGTCCAGAGTGTGCCGACACCAGTGTGATAGGCTAGACAGCATTTGATTTTTACGTTGGAAAATTTGAAATATGTTCAGATCCAGAGTGTGTCGACACCAGTGTGTGTGTGTGTGTGTGTGTGTTTCGATGTACGGAGCCTGGGGGAGAAGAGGTATTATGTAGTAAGAGGGGTTCGGGTTGAGGACAAAATTGAAACAAGTTCAGGCATGAGGTCGAAAAGTAACAAATAAATTAATGAGGTATGCAAAAATGTTCATGAAATCTCTGAAACATGGACAAAAATAATAAACTAAAACCTAGACGGTTTAAAAAATAAAAGCTCCGAATGGAAAGTGAAAACAATGCATTGACTAAATATAGTCTGTGACGGCCAGGCACATATCAGTCCCCTCGGCGGCTAGGGCTCGCCTCGGCTTGGACTGATATATGCCTGGTGTGGATAATTACTTGTAAGCGTGGCATTTATTCATCGCACCAGAGCAGCAAAGCCACTGTGATGTGTACATGATCTTACATGACTGTTTTCTTTTGCGGCTGCATGCGCGTAGCTTTATTGTCTACATATGCATGCATGTCAGCTTTAACAGTGGTTCACTATGCAATGCAATCTCAATAAGTAGAATGGGCCGACTTCCGGTCTGCAGAATGGGTTTCTGCAATATGGGCAGTCTGTGAAAATGGGCCTCCACACACCGCGGCGCTGCAGTGCTAGCGCTGTTAATCAGTGTGGCAGATAATACAGCGGCCCGTGAATATATATACACGTGTATAGAAAATACGCGTACTATTGTTTGACTGGATCGATCGGGCCAGATAAAAGTTATGTATTAGCGGGACATATATCTAGCTATGTTGTGAACAGACGGCTCCCAAATGTAGATGGTTAGAAAGAAGATAATTATTTCGTATGGGGTATATCGATGGGCGATCGATGTCTAACGGCACCGTGTTGACACTGCGCTGAGATATTAATCGAAAGACATAGTCAATTCACGATAGAACTCCGGCTGCATACTGACATTACATTGCGGAAAATTCCTAAACGCTCCGATTATTAAGATGGAAGAGAGAAACATAAACACGTGAACATCGGCTAATTTGATTTATTTAAAATAACTTTTGAAATAAGAGTTTAACAAATATGACAGCATGCATTCGACACATTCGGAACATAAAGAAAGCGATAGCAGTGCATATCATCTATGTGGTCGATCTAAATGTGGAGAACGAGCATTTTCGGGCGTTTCGCTATTATACTAGGCTCTTTTGGGCCGGTTGCCAACTTCGTTGTAGCGATCTATGACATCTGATTCGCTGCGCGGGGGCGCCACCGTGATGACACGGCGAAATGGGGCTACTAGTCGTCCAGAGTGTGCTGATACCAGT
>PIVJ01000384.1 GCA_003353955.1 Bacteroidota bacterium
CTCTCTGCCCGGCAGAATTTTCAATTGGAAATGGTCATTGTTTTACCTTGCATTGAAGGTTATACAACCTGTTTACATGTTGGCAAATAAATATTCATAATTAATGACATATTTATAGATGGAAAAGGATTGATAATCATGAGAAGTAACATTGGAAGATGGAGGTAGGATAAGAAATAAGAACTAACAGTATAGGTTAGTTAGTGAATAGTTTGGTTATCACCATTCTTTCTTTTTCAAATAAAATATTTCAAAAATTGTTCTTGACAATAGGCATTGTAATTACTATGATTTTATATTTTATTTCAATTTTCTCTGGCATAGCAGCTATGCAGGGAATATGCAACACAGGATATACATTTTTAAACAATTTATTAATATATTTTTCCTCAAGGTGTTCTTGCAATAAACACATGTTAACCAATGCGACTTG
Source organism: Bacteroidota bacterium (assembly GCA_003353955.1). Taxonomy (GTDB): domain Bacteria; phylum Bacteroidota; class Bacteroidia; order Bacteroidales. Next base: position 434 of record PIVJ01000384.1, read on the forward strand.
TTCTTTTACCAGGAGTACTCAAAGGGGTTTTCCTCACTTAGCATGTGAACAAGAAAAATCGATAACATGGCACCAATTTTTGTTTGCCCATAGGTTTTTCAAGTGGAATCTTACAAATATATACTTTAATAAGATATCACTAAATACAGATAGGACTTATTATTTAAGAAACCTTAGGTTTATTTGGTATTAAATAATAGTCTATCACAGACTGCCATTAAGTTATTCTAACTGTAATGTAGGAGACAAGTACAGTACATATTCAGTCATACAAGAGTACAAGCGAGCTTTGTAACAGCACGTAATAGCCGGCTATTTAGTACAATTAGCCGATTGTCCTCACATGAAAACTTTCATGCAAGGACATTTATATAATCATCACAAGGATAGACTGCAGGAAGTTGCAGTACGATTATGAACATAATATGTTTGGCAATGATAATCCTTGGTTCTTGGTTATAGGTATACACTCTGGTACAGGAGTTAGGACAGATACCTTGCAGGATGGAAAGTCTCTATGGCAAGATCCATATAGGCTAGCAAGGTTGCTTGTAGGAGTTGCACCCACACAGGCAAGAGTGTTTAAGGTAGGAACATGTTCTCATATTGTATCCTAATAAGATCTGATAATGATGCAACAGGATCATTGTTTGTTTTCAGTAATAGTAAAACAACAGTTCATGGGAATTAGCGAGGAACTTAAGGAACAGATAGGAACTAGTGATCAATAAACTTGTATCATGAATGTTAATCTTTTGATTGACTTTACAGCGAAGTTTCTGCAAAAGGAAAGGGAAACATACGAACGTTACAAATGATGGGGAATTACCCTTTAATGGTCAGGTAAGCTTACACAAGTAGTTGTAATGATTATCGAACCTGTAATGGCCATAGTTGCCTTATAACTTGGATAATTTAAATGTAATAATATAAATGCCTGTATGAAAATAAATAAAAATAATATTTATGAAATATTATTCCCTCCACAG
>PIVJ01000385.1 GCA_003353955.1 Bacteroidota bacterium
GGTTTTGGAACTGAAGGGTATGGTAAAACTTCATTTGGAGAGGGTCTTACCGCTGTTGGAGGCGCTCTGACTACTGCTCTTGGAGGTATAAAATCAGCAGCTGGAAGTATAGCTGGGTTCGGACAGACTCCAACACCAGCAGGTTTAACTCCAGAACAGATAGCTTTAATGACACCAGAACAGATAGCAGCAGCAGTTGCATCAGGGCAAATCACAGTACCAAAAAACTAAAGCATTAAATTATGGGTAACGCATTACAGGGAACTATAGCGGCATTAGATAAAGGTTTAATTGGAGGTAATCCACTTGAATCAAAGTTTGCAGCTATAGATAAAGGAATAAAAGATGTACAAGATTGGAAAGCTAATATAGATAAGCAACGTCTTGACCTTAAAAAAACCACTGCAAAATCAATTCGTGAAGCTGAGAAGTATGCTGCCGAGAACATGCCTAGTAATGATACAGCTGCAGCTAAAATGGTTGAATCTTTGGCTAAATTTAAAGAGGATGCATTTATAAGCGAAAAACTTGTAAGAAATGGAAATGTTCCTCCTGAAGAAAATTTAATATTTCAAGAAAACGGAAAACAAACTTTTGAAATTTTATCTGATTTTGTTAAAACATTTGCAGATGAAATAGATGTTACTGAAGAAAGAGCAAAAGGAAAATATATTACTAATGATAAAGGAGAGCAAATTTTTGTTAAGCCACAATCTGGTGAATTAGAAGCTATTAAGCAACAGATACAAACTCAAATAGGTACGTTAGCTGGTGTTGATGTTAATTTTGATGATAAAGGCATGGGTATAGTTGATTTTTATAAAATGGAAGTTGACGAGAAAACTAAAACTTTAGTTCGTAAATTAGATAAAGACGGTAAACCAATTTATATAGACGGACAAAGTGGAATGAGTGTTTTGGCTCTTAAGCACAAAGCAAATACAAGAGCTGATAGGATATATATTACTGACCAAGTTGAGGATTTTGCTAATAGTGCAGTTGGAACTAATTATCAGATAATGGTTAAGGATGGACTAATGGTAGGAAATGTTGTTGCTGACTCTAGAAATAATCCAGATATAAAAGCAAGCGTCAATAATCAAGTAGCAGCCAACACAACAAATATAGAGCATGTAGCCAGTTTGTTCACTAATGAAAACGGAATGGGAGGTAAGCTAGTTTCTTTTACTGACTACGATAATTTAACAGATGCTCAAAAAAAGGAGACATTTACAGTTGATATATTAGATGAGAATCTAGAAGCAAAAAAAGTTACTGTTCCTAAATATTCTAAGGTTGCAGCTGCAAACTCAAACAATGCTATTGTTCCAGAAATGACAGAAGAACAAATAGAAGCTGTTAAAGGTTATAATAGAAGAAGTTTAGTTGCAGGATTGCAAAGAAAAATAACAAAAGGAAC
>PIVJ01000386.1 GCA_003353955.1 Bacteroidota bacterium
TTTGATCACATATTTTACATGTACTGCTCTTCAAGGAGGTGTGTAATCTGATACTCCGTACAAGTTGAAGATTGTTCATTGAGGCATGCAAATACATAGACTGTTGACCCCTGCCTTAAGCTTTTTAGGAATAATTGGGACAAAAGTGGTGCCCCAGAAGTGCCATTTTTGGAGTATGTTGTACTTTTTGCAACTTCATGAATTATGCTCCATAAACAATAATTATTCATCAGATTTTCCAGTGATGCTAGTATGATGTGACAGAATAACTGCTTGTTAGATTAATGCTAGATGCATTGTAAAAGGTGTCATTATGATAATATATGGAAGGGTTATTCAACCCTGACCCCTCACATATTGAAAAATGATGGCAAATGCATTTTGTGGGTGTTACCAAGAAAAGCACCATCAGCAAACTTTCAAGGACTATATATTTCAAGTCATTTTGTTATGCCCTTTACTATAAAGGTCCAAACTTTGACCACATATTTTACATGTACTGCTCTTTAAGGTATCAGCATACTAAATCACAATCCCATAGGGTTACATGTTAAATTTCCCAACTTCGGGCCTTCCTCACTGGAATACCCTGACCCTTGGGATTACATGGGGTGCCTCAGTTGGTATATCATTACAACATCTTCCAATTAGAAACCACAAAACATATTCAATACCGTTTCAATTTTTTGCTAGGAAGCCTTGAATGAACCCCCCTTTAGTTTCCTCAATTCTCCACCTGGGAGGTACCTGAAATTGCATGGTTGGTCAAGCCTAACAAGTTCCAATGTATTCCTACGCCATGGGATTATTATAGTGATTGTAAAATAAAGACAGTGTACCACACTCTTGCAGGCAACAATAATCATCTTAATTCAATTAGCACTAGCAACACAATTAGGATATCATTACACACTATTGGGCCATAATTCACTGGTTTTTAGTAGGAACTATAAAAGACCGAGGACCTTCCGGTCTATTTAGTATGTTGATACCTTAAAGGAGGTGTGTAATCTGATACCCCATAAAAGTTGAAGATTGTTCATGGATGCATGCAAATACATAGGCAGTTGACCCCTGCCTTAAGCTTTTTAGGAATAATTGGGACAAAAGTGGTGCCCCAGAAGTGCCATTTTTGGAGTATGTTGTACTTTTTCCAACTTCGTGAATTATGCTCCATAAACAATAATTATTCATCAGATTTTCCAGTGATGCTAGTATGATATGACAGAATAACTGCTTGTTAGATTAATGTTAGATGCATTGTAAAAGGTGTCATTATGATAATATATGGAAGGGTTATTCAACCCTGGCCCCCTCACATATTGAACAATGATGGCACATGCATTTTGTGGGTGTTACCAAGAAAAGTACCATCAGCAAACTTTCAAGGACTATATATTTCAAGTCATTTTGTTATG
>PIVJ01000120.1 GCA_003353955.1 Bacteroidota bacterium
CAGCTTCTTCATATTCTTTATGGCAATTTGTACAGAATTATAAATATGTTGGGAGCTTCTTTATCTAAATAATTATTTTTGCAAGATGAAACGAACATGAATTAATTTAATCACTAATTTATATATAAAAATGATTATATTTCCGTCGAGAGTTCCATGTGACAAATGAAAATATAAGTTATAAACACATGAAAGTAGAGATAATTAATATTGGTGATGAATTACTAATCGGGCAGGTGGTAAACACCAATGCTTCATGGATGGCCGATCAACTTAATCAGGTTGGCATTGAAGTAGTACAAATCACTGCAATTTCAGATACTTATGAGCACATTTTTCAAGGGCTAGATTTGGCGAAGTCCCGAGCCGACGTTATTATCCTGACTGGTGGATTAGGCCCGACAAAAGATGATATTACCAAAACGGTATTATGCAACTATTTTAATACGAAATTGGTGTTTAATGAAAAAGCGTTTAAACAAGTTGAAGAGCTATTCCATTTACGTGGCTTCAAAGTAACAGCCATAAACCGTAAGCAGGCAGAAATTCCTGCCAATTGTATTCCCCTTCAAAATACTAATGGAACCGCCCCGGGCATGTGGTTTGAGCAAGATGGGAAAATTATTATTTCAATACCGGGAGTCCCTTTTGAAATGCACGCATTGATTAAAGATCAGATAATTCCTCAGCTTCTAGAGAAATCTGATCCGGAAGTTATCATTAATAAAACTGTTTTAACGCAGGGAATAGGCGAATCGGCCTTAGCCGAAATAATTACGGATTGGGAAAGTAATTTACCGGATTATTTTAAATTGGCATACTTACCACAACCTGGTATTGTGCGCTTAAGATTAACGGCCAAAGGCAATGAACGTAACTTGCTACAGAGAAATTTAGATGAGCAACTCACTGAACTGCTAAAAATAATACCGAACTTAATTTTTGGCTATAATAATGATACACTTGAGCAAGTATTACAAGAGTTATTTCTCAAAGAAAAAAAGACATTATCAATTGCAGAAAGTTGTACTGGAGGATATATCGCTCAACTGATAACAAGTGTATCCGGAAGTTCAAGCTATTTTATGGGTTCTGTGGTGGCGTATGATAACGAAGTTAAGGAACACATATTGGGGATAAGCAAAGACTTGATGATAGAGTTTGGAACAGTGAGTAAACAGGTGGTTGAACAAATGGCACTTAAAGCCCAATCATTATTCAACACCGATTACGCTATTGCTACCTCTGGCATTGCCGGCCCAAATGGAGGCTCAAAAGAAAAGCCTGTAGGAACTACCTGGATCGCGATTGCAACCCCGGATCAAGGGATTATCTCTAAAAAATATTTATTTGGAGAGCACCGCGGAAGAAACATCAGAAAGGCTGCTTTAACTGCGATGAATAAACTTCGGTTAGAAATCGAAAAAAATATTTCTAAAGGTTTGTCTGTTTGAGAAAAAATACCGTAATTTGCACTCCGTTTTGAGAATAGGAATCTGTAAAAAACATTGAGATGTCAAAAATTTGCGAAATAACAGGGAAAAAAGTAATTACAGGGAATAATGTATCGCACTCGCATGCAAAAACAAGGAGAACTTTTAGTCCCAATCTACAAGCTAAAAAGTTTTATATTCCGGAAGAAGACAAATGGATTACATTAAAAGTCTCTGCACATGCATTGAGAACAATCAACAAAAAAGGAATTTCTACTTGTATTAAAGAAGCACGTGAAAAAGGTTTTCTAAAGAAATAATCTAATAAAACCCCAAATATGTCATGCTGTTACATTTTCTTGTGGCAGCATTTTTTTATTCTCTTAATCAATTAATTCCTAATTTGATTCAGTTGAGACAATATTTATCAATATAAGAGCGAATTAAAATTTAGGTAAAGAGAAAATAAATAAGTATTTAAAAAGTTATCTTAGCTACTGAATCTTATAATTACCAATGATTATTCGTCAACGTATTTTACCCATCATTTTTATGCTGATCAGCATGCACTCATTGGGTCAGGATAATGCAAAGGTTATTGGAAAAATAATCAATGCAGACCGGCAACCAATATCGTTGGTAAATATCTCAATAGAAGGCGCACAAGGGGGGGGCGTTTCGGGTCGTTTGGGTGATTACGAAATTTCCGTTCCGGCAAATAAAGAAGTAGTTCTGATCTTTTCTTTTGTAGGATTTGTGGAACAAAGAGTTGTATTGAATCTATTACCTGATGTTGTAAGAGAGCAAAACATAACACTCATAGTATCTACGACTGATTTACCTGACTTTGTGGTTAAAGATGAGCAATTAAGAGAGGATAATTTAGTCCGGGTTAACCCCATGATTTCTCAAATAATCCCAACAATTTCGGGTGAAATAGAAGATGTAATAAAAACATTACCTGGTGTTTCTTCAAATAATGAACTTAGCTCTCAGTATTCTGTACGCGGTGGTAATTTTGATGAGAACTTGGTATATATTAATGGCATAGAAATCTATCGACCTATCTTAATCAGATCGGGCCAACAAGAAGGATTAAGCTTTGTGAATTCTGATTTGGTTTCATCCGTCTTATTTTCGGCAGGAGGCTTTGATGCAAAATACGGAGATAAAATGTCTTCGATTTTGGATATAACTTATAAGAAGCCCACCACTTCTGCTGGTTCGGTCACCGTTAGTTTTTTAAATTCGAAAGTGCATGTAGAAGGAATTACTGTAAATAATAAATTATCTTATTTGTTTGGAGCTCGTCAAAAATCAAATCGATACATCTTGAGTGCTCTGGACACAAAAGGTGATTACAAACCCTCATTTACAGATTTTCAGGCATATTTAAATTATGATCTTAATGCGTCATGGAAGATCTCTTTTCTGGGGAATTATGCGAGAAATTCTTATAAATTAATTCCAACAGATCGTGATACTCATTTTGGAACTTTTCTAGAAGCCTATCGCTTAAGGGTTTATTTTGAGGGGCAGGAGATCGATAAATTCGAGACCCTGTTTGGGGCAATCTCTTTAGCCTATCAACCAAATCAAGACTTAAACCTAAGCTTTACAGGATCTGCATTTCAGACCATTGAAAGCGAAGCTTTTGATATTACCGGCCAATACTGGATCGGCCAGCTTGAAACAAATCTTGGTAGTGAAGAGTTTGGAAACGTAATCGAATCTCAGGGTGTTGGGACACATATTAATCATGCCCGAAATTACCTTGAAGCCAATGTTTTGAGTTTGGAGCATAAAGGTTTATTTATTAGTGAAAATCAATTGATCCAGTGGGGATTTAAATTTCAACATGAAAACATTGATGATAATTTGAGTGAATGGGAAATGATAGATTCTGCCTATTTCTCTATTCCAAACCCAACAAATATACCAGGCGATCCAAATGCACAACCTTCAGATTTAGAACTGTCCAAATCGATTAAAACAAATATTAGCTTAAGTACCAATCGAATCAGTAGCTTCATTCAGTCAAAATGGATAATTAACAGCAAAAATCGCTTTTCTGTAACGGCAGGGTTGCGTACAAACTACTGGGATTATAACAAACAATTTTTAGTCAGTCCGCGCCTATCACTTTTATACAAACCTGATTGGGATAAGGATATAATATTCAGATTCTCAACCGGGTATTATTATCAGCCACCATTTTATAAAGAAATCAGGAACCTGGATGGCATTGTTAACCCAACCATAAAAGCACAAAAATCAATACATCTTGTTGGATCGGGTGATTTGAATTTTACGGCATGGGCGCGACCATTTAAACTTACAACAGAAATTTATTATAAGTATCTCGATGATTTGATTCCATATAAAATTGATAACGTTAGAATAAGATACATGGCAGAAAACATCGCAAAAGGATATGCAACGGGTATCGATTTAAAGGTTAATGGAGAATTTGTGAATGGAATTGAATCCTGGGCGAGCTTGTCGATAATGGGTACACAAGAGGATATTATTGGCGATAATTATTGGGAATATTATAATAATGAAGGTCAAATCATACAACCCGGTATTAGCATTAATAATATTGCGGTGGATAGTATTTCTATTGAACCTGGATATATCCCCCGGCCAACAGATCAACGATTTAGTCTCTCTTTATTTCTTCAGGACTATTTACCTAGAAATCCGACTTATAAAATACACCTAAGACTTGTGTTTGGAAGCAGACTGCCATTTGGCCCACCGGATTCACCAAAGTATAAAGACGTTTTAAGAATCCCCCCTTACAGAAGAGTAGACATTGGTTTTTCAAAACAACTTATTGACCAAAAAACAACGTTCAAATCTAATAATCCATTGAAATACTTAACATCTTTGTGGATTAGTGCAGAAATATTTAATCTCTTCCAAATCAACAACACAGTTTCCTATTTATGGATAAAAGATGTAAATAACAGGCAATATGCTATTCCGAGTTATCTTACTCCGAGGCAACTAAATGTTAAATTAATTGCCAGATTTTAGTCCTTTCTAAATTTCTTTAAATTTAATATGCTCGTAATGACCTTAATTAACAGGGTATACAGATATTTGTTGTAATTTTCTTGCATTTCGTGATAAAAAACACTATTTTTATAGAGTCTAAATAAGAATAAGTTTATATATTTGAAAACAGATTTAAAACAATGAATTACATTACACAATATATGAGTACAAAAATTAAGGATTTACAATTTCCATCTTTAAATTATGATTTTGGGGCATTAGAGCCACACATTGATGCTTTGACGATGGAAATTCATTATACAAAACACCATCAAGCTTACTTTAATAATTTGTTGGCTTCCGTTAAGGGCACTGATTTAGAGAATATGGTACTGGAAGATGTGTTGAAAAATATTAATAATTACCCCGTTGCTCTAAGAAATAATGGCGGTGGTCATTTCAATCATTCATTGTTTTGGACAATTATGTCACCTAGTGGTGGTGGAAAGCCCTGTGGTGATTTAGCAAACGCTATAGATCAGAGTTTTGGTTCTTTCGAAGAATTCAAGGAATTGTTTAATAATGCCGCAAAAACCAGGTTCGGAAGTGGTTGGGCATGGTTAGGTGTAAATAGTGATAATAAGTTGTTTGTTAGTTCTACCCCAAATCAAGATAATCCGTTAATGGATGTAACCGAAAATAATGGTACACCCGTCTTGGGATTAGATGTTTGGGAACACGCATACTATCTCAATTACCAAAACAGACGGCCAGATTATGTCCAAGCTTTCTGGAATGTGGTAAATTGGGAAGAGGTAGAAAAAAGATATTTAGAATTCTTAGTTGATTGATCATTTTTTTTCATAGGTTGTTGGTCCTTAAACCAACGGTTTTTTAATTAGGTTAATTGGGTGGGAGCCCCGGACAATTGTTCGGGGTTCTTTTGTTATATCCATCATGAACCTTAATATAATAAATGTCATCTCTTCCGGTAAATATATGCCTGAGTATAATAAAAGTTGATTGTTTAAATATGATTGTGATAATCTAAGCCTGCGATTTGAGAGGGAATTGAAAGATTCTTTTAAGTAAAAACCCAGGACGGCATCCGCCAATTGGCGGATGCCGTCCTAATTCTATACCGTCTTACCTGTAGTTATTTTGTCAACACAAAATAAGGATCAATTGTATTATTCCCTCGTTCCCAAACGTGTTCTCCATTTAACCAGATATTATTCTGTAAGATTGCATTTTGGGTTCTTTGATAAGACACTTCTATAGTGTCAGT
>PIVJ01000387.1 GCA_003353955.1 Bacteroidota bacterium
TAACCTGAGTTATGGATAAGGCAGGGTTCCTGATTAGATTAAACTATTGGTTAGCACACCATAGTCTCTAAAAAGGAACCCTACGATGAGTTTAGTTGAATTATTTGCAGATGTCGATGATTTTTGCCAGTTATTTGAGCCTCGTTGGAGAAGATTTCAATTATCTAATGGCCTACGCCAACGTAATAGAGAAACACAACTGTCTTTGAGCGAGATGATGACGATCATGATTCATTTTCATCAATCTGGTTACCGTTTTTTCAAAAGCTATTACCAAAACCATGTTCAAAAGCATCTCATCGAAGAGTTTCCAAAATTAGTTAGTTATCATCGTTTTGTGACGCTTATGGCTCGTGCTTTTGTACCTCTAGTCTTCTACCTACTCTCTAAACGAGGTTCTTGTACAGGCATTTCTTTTGTGGATTCAACATCACTCAGAGTTTGCCATAACAAACGTATCGAGAGGAACAGGGTTTTTGCAGGTATTGCAACCAGAGGCAAGACAACGATGGGCTGGTTCTATGGCTTCAAATTACATCTGGTTGTGAATGAGTATGGTGAAATTCTCTCGTTCCAATTGACACCAGGCAATGTAGATGATCGAAAACCCATCCCCTTTCTTTTTAAAGGACTGTTTGGCAAAGTTTTTGCTGACAAAGGCTACATTTCAAAAGAGTTATTTGCCAAACTCTTGGAAGAGAATATCCAACTCATCACGGGTTTACGCAAGAATATGAAGAATAAATTGATGGACTTGCAAGATAAACTACTTTTACGAAAACGTTCGATCATTGAAACGATCAATGACCAATTGAAGAATATTTCGCAGATCGAACATTCAAGGCATCGTAGTTTCACAAACTTTTTGGTCAATCTTATTGCTGGCTTGATTGCTTATGCTCTCAAACCGGTCAAACCTGCTTTGAATTTGAAGCCAACCTTACCAGCTATCATCTGCTAAACATAACTCAGGTTATATAGCAAACTACATTCGGGTATCAAACAGTACTCTATTGGTCAACTATTCACTACTGCCCGACACCTAATAAAGTGAAGCCTATTCAGTCGAAGAAGATAATGCCAAGTTACGACACTATTTGGCGTGTTTAGTTAGAAATTCCTCTCATCTCAGTAAAATAACTTACACTGCTTCTCCCATAACTATTTGTATTATACCAAACACCCGTAAAAGAATATTGGTTTAGCCATTAAAAAATATTACCAGTGAAGTGGCAGGTGATGTTGACTTGATTCTTGCTCCTGATATTAATGGTGCCAACATTTTAAACATTTCTAATACAAATGACACAAGCGCATTTGTTTCCTACAAGAAGCAGTTCACCCCATTTACTGTTACCTCGGATTACTACAACTCAACGGCAGAAGTTCCGGGTGAGTTCTTTAATTTTATTGCT
>PIVJ01000388.1 GCA_003353955.1 Bacteroidota bacterium
GTGCCCCATATTGCGTGCAGCCACTGACTTTTTGAGTAAATCACTGAGTCAGAATCACATATAAACATGAAGAGAAGTGGCTAAGGGCTGTTCCAGAAATTATCCGCAGGGGGGGTGGGAGGCAGATTTTTTTCACACCCCCACCCCCTAGGACAAACCACTTTTTGAGACCCCCACCCCCCAGGACAAATTAGACTGGAAACCCCCCACTCCCCCGGACAAACAATTTTATATATAGTAAATGTCGATGCTTAACCCGCCTCGGGGATAACCTGCAGGGGGTGTCCCAAAATTGAGAAAAATATTGTGCTAACGTACTATTGATAGGCTAAGCCCGAACAATTTGGGCAGCACTCCTGTATGAAATAGGTGTCATAGACAACCACAATAAACATCCTGCAATCCTCTTAATGCTAATGTACTACTAGCTTTCAATAGGCCAAGTCCTATGTTAAAGTGCCCAAAGACTTTGGGCAGCACTCCCAGTGTGTGACTTTGGTATGAAATAGGGGTCATTAGACAACCTGAATAAACATCCTGGTAGGTTTCGAAGTTCATACAATCCCCTAAATGCTAGAATGCTAACAAAGTGCATTTGATGATAACACTGATGCCGGATGCCATTGAAGACACCACCACAATTCCATAGGTTTGCCAATACATAATACAGAATGGTTTATTAAATTAATGACCCAATTTATGGGTAGTACAATTAGGAGAGTAAAGATGGAGTACAAAAGTACTTTGGTTTAAATATATGCAATAGATTGTCAATCTTACATGTCTAGGATTGATTAGAGGGTCTGTAGTTTGGGGCTTAATTTTAGATTTGCGGTGCTCGAAACAGTCGTAGATAAATTTGGCCAAATCACATAGGTGGCCATTGTCCTCATTTATCATTAGCCAAATTAGTATATTACATTTGTTATAGTTTTCAAAATGTTTGTTAACATTTTTAACTTTAGAGAAGAGCTTTTCCCTTTGTAGCTCATAACATCGATCTTCGGGATATGACATGTAGATCCCGAAAATGACATAAAATCAATGGATCATACCCCCACATATCCAATATTCTATGATTTTCTCTTTTCTGGGGTACTTGTTGTTATCATCCCGGCAAACTGAAAACTTGGTATCATCCTCCAAACCCACATGAGTACAGAGACAATCAAAGCACAAAAGTCTATGGTTTTAACCCAAGTCACTCCAAAATTATAACACCCCCACCCCCTGGACATGACCAAATGTGAGATACCCCCACCCCTAGGACATTTTTGACTTGGAAGCCCCCCCCCCCCCGGACAAAAAAGTGGTTGCCTCCCACCCCCCCCCTGCGGATAATTTCTGGAACAGCCCTAACTGACTGCAAACCACTAGAGTCTTTTCACCAATGAAATGAAGAATACC
>PIVJ01000033.1 GCA_003353955.1 Bacteroidota bacterium
AGGCCAATCCACGCCCGCCGTTTTTTCAGGCTAACGCTCTTTGTTGAAAAAAAAGACAAGTCTATAGGTCTGGGGTGACACCCAAAAGGATGTCACCCCTAGCCATCCTTAGCTTCCTTAAAATCCTTAGTTTCCTCAATGTGCATTTTTAAATAGCAATCTTTTTTATCGCTATGAATTAATCCTTTCTCTTTGAATTTAGCAATATATCCTTGTGCTGTTTTATCAGGTATTTTGAGCTTATTTGCAACCTTTAAATAGTCCTGTCGGGAAAAGGTATCGGGTAATTGACTGTAGAAACGTTGCTTTCTATTTTCTCGTGTTGGAAGATTCACTGAGACCGGTAATCCTGAATATACTTTTTTGGCATGTTTAATAAGTACTTCTGTTATGGATAAAGCATTGTTGAAATCAATTTCGCTGCAAATTAGCGGTCGTGATAATTCGCCTGTTTCCATTATCCGAAGTACGGTAAAAATCATTGCAGTACGGAAAGTAATTAATCCTAATCGCCTGACTGTTGCATTGTATTCGCTCCCCAGTAATTTTTCATAGAAATTCTGCCAGTGGGAAAATTTTTGATTGAAGGCTTTTTGTTGTTCGTCGCTTAGTATAAATTCAATTTCCAGATTTGATTTTAGCTCCTCAATGTTTTCATTCTCTGTATTAACTTTTAAATCGTTGAATGCTGAAATCACTTCTTTACAGAATGCAGGTGGATTGTCTTTATTCAGTCTGAGTTTGTAGTTTAATAGGTGTCTGAATTTTTCTTCGTCTTGATTTTCATTAGACCAGGGGCGTAAGCTCCCGGTTATAATATTGTTTGCGATTGAGAGGTAGTTATTCATAGGGTTAAAATTTAATGCGGTTAGCGGCTTCTTTTTTCTTCTCGTCTATAACTTTGGCATAAATTTGAGTTGTTTTTAATTCCTTATGCCCTAAGAGTTTGGAAACTGTGTAAATGTCGGTTCCCATTGTTAATTGGAGGGTAGCGTAAGTATGACGTGAGCAATGGAAAGTGATGGTTTTGGTAATTCCTGCTCTCATTACCCATTGTTGTAATTTCGTATTGTGCCATGCAGAATATCTCAAACCCTTGAAAACACGTTCGTCTTTGTCTTGGCGTTCTCCCAATAAATCATATGCCTGATCTGAAATAGGTTGCGTTTCTAATCCCTTTGTTTTTTTTTGGCGGAAACGGATATAATAACCCATTTCATCAGAGTGTTGTACCTCAGACCAAAGCATTTTGTTTATATCGGACCATCTAAGCCCAGAAAGACAAGAAAACAAAAAAGCTGTTTTTAGCTGCTCAATATCGCATTCGGCTTTTGAAACTGCTTTCAACTCTTCTAATGTAAGAAACTCTCTTTCAGGTTCACCTTGTTTAAATCCTTCCACGGATTCAGCAGGATTATGTTGAATAATACCATCTTTAACCGCTTGTTTCAACCCTGCTCTGAATTTATTAAAGTAGGAGTATTTAGAGTTTTGAGATAATACGGTATTACTTTTGGTTCTGGATTTTTTATCCAGATAATCCTTAAAGTTTTGTACATAATTCCTATCCAACTTTGAGAAAGGTGTATCTGTAGTAGAAAAGCTTTCCAAGTGTTTAATCATACTGTCCCAATTGCCATAGTTGCCGGAACTGTCTTTTCGTTTATCTGCAAGCATTCGCATGTATACAATCAAGCTGCCTTTTTGCTTTTCTTTATCCCGAAATCCATATTCACCGTTTTGTAATTCAATTTGCCTCTGCGCCTGAATGGTTTGAGCTAATTCAAGTGTTTTTTTGTTATGTGTTCGTTCAATGGGGGTTCTGGGGTTTGAAATTAAAAACAATTTGAGGGACTCCGTTTTCCTGTCCCCTTCATTGTAATAATCCAAGTAGAGTCTAATTCTACTTCCTTTAGTCCTTTTTCTTAAAGTTACCTTCATGATGTAAACAGTTTTTCAATGTTGGATTTTTTGATTATGGTACGTTTACCGAGCTTTGCAGCTTTAATGGTTCCGTTCTTTATGTTTCGATAAATGGTCATGCGACTGGCACCCAAAAGCTGACATGTGTCTGCAATGCTTAAATACTCTTTGTCGTTAATCTGTGCTAAATTGAAATCAGTTTTTTGTATGGTTGGTGTTTTAACCTCGTTCAATTTTTCAGTTTTCTTCCGCTGCTTGTAGTTTTTAGCGGCACACTTCTGATTGCAAAATTTTGTTACAGTGGTTTTAGCGATAAAATCATTACCGCAGTGTTGGCATACCTTTGTAATTTCTATTTTGCTACTCATTGATTTGTACCTTGAAGTATCTCAATGTATCCATGTGTATCGTGATGTATCTGTATGTAACATCGTTTCACCATTTGGATTAAAAATTTGTTGCTCGCAACAAATTCTGTGATTAGAGCAACAGATTAGCAACAAATATAAACATAAAAAAGGAAAATAACAACAAATAAAAGAAATTATTTATCTGTAATCTACTGTATAAGAAGATATAGGAGTAACAAAAGAAAAGTAATTACTTTCCGATACAAAATTTTCCAAAGATATTTGCTAATATTTCATCAGTGGTAATCTCTCCTGTAATCTCGCCTAAGAAATGCAACGCATGTCTGATGTCGATGCTTACTAAATCGGATGGGACATTTTTATTGAAACCGACCATAATATTTTGAATGCTATCGACAACTTTTGTCAGAGCGTCGTAATGACGAATATTCGATATGATTGTGGTATCAGAAATTTTGTTTGCATCAACTTTTCTTTTTAAACTATTCGTAATTTCAATTATATTTTCTTTATGTTTTGCAGATATGAAAATAGATTCTGTATCAACAAAGTTGGAAAAACCATATGGGATTTTATCTAAATTATCAATTTTATTCGCCACAAGAATTAGTGATCTATAGTTGTCATTAGTCAGCTTTTTATACTCGGTAACAACTGATTCAATATCTTCAATGCTAGCTAAAGCAATATCAAAAACATATAAAATAATTGAAGCTTGATTTATTTTCTCACGGGTGCGTTTAATTCCCATACTTTCTATTTCATCCTGCGCTTCCCTTAAACCGGCTGTGTCAATGAATCGAAACAAGGTCCCATCTATACTCATGGTATCCTCAATTACATCACGCGTGGTACCTGGGATATCAGAAACAATGGCCTTTTCTTCATTTAGCAAAGTATTGAGTAACGTAGATTTACCAACATTTGGTTTGCCAATGATGGCAACTGGGATGCCATGTTTCATTACATTTCCAACACGAAAGGAATCAATCAGTTTTTGAATTTCTAATTCTAAATCATCCAACACTTTTAGTAATTCAACACGGTCTGCAAACTCAACATCTTCTTCGGCAAAATCTAATTCTAACTCAATTAAAGAAGAAAAATCGACCAACTGTTTTCTTAGCATTTTGATCTTATCTGAATAACCACCTCTCATTTGATCCATTGCCAACTGATGACTACTTCTTGAGTCAGATGCAATAAGGTCTGCCACAGCTTCTGCTTGAGACAGATCAAATTTACCATTCATAAAAGCGCGAAATGTAAATTCGCCCGGCATGGCAGATCTGCTGCCATTATCAATGATTAATTTTAAGATTTGTTGCTGAATGTAGCTGGAAGCATGACATGATATTTCCAATGAATCTTCTCCGGTGTATGAATTAGCTCCCTTGAAAACACTTAGCATCACATCATCAATTATTTCCTCCTTATCCTTAACAATGCCATAATGCAGGCTGTGTGATTTTACTGATGAGAAGGTAAACTTCTTATACTTAGCCGTGAATAAGACCTGCCCGATTTCAAACGCAAGTGACCCGGAGATTCTTACAATTGCAATAGCTCCAGAACCAGCAGGTGTAGCCATAGCACATATAGTATCATTTTTTGATTTATCAAAAGAGTCGTAAAACATAAAGTTTGTTTAGACAAGAACAAAAATAAGCAAATCATTCTGATATAATTGAAAACATCTTTACCTTTGAGAAATTATTTTTACTCACATTAAATAACATATTAAATGAGCGTTTTAGTTAATAAAGATTCCAATATTGTTGTACAAGGATTTACCGGAGGTGAAGGAACATTTCACTCAGAACAAATGATCGAATATGGAACCAATATTGTGGGTGGAGTAACTCCCTCAAAAGGTGGACAAACGCATTTAGGAAGACCCGTATTTAATACTGTTGAGGAAGCAGTGAAAGAAGTTGCTGCTGATACATCCATTATTTTTGTTCCTCCGGCATTTGCAGCCGGTGCCATTATGGAAGCCGCTGAGGCCGGAATCAAAGTTATTGTTTGTATAACCGAAGGAATCCCTACCAAAGATATGATTCAGGTTCAGCAATATTTAGGTGATTACGATTGCAGATTAGTTGGACCAAACTGCCCCGGAGTAATTACCCCTGGAGAAGCGAAAGTAGGAATTATGCCTGGATTTATTCACAAAAAAGGGAGTGTTGGAATTGTATCACGTTCAGGAACCCTTACATACGAAGCCGTTGACCAGCTTACCAAATTAGGATTAGGTCAATCAACTGCGATTGGGATTGGAGGGGATCCGATTATTGGAACCACCACTAAGGATGCTGTTCAATTGTTAATGGCTGATGATGAAACAAAAGGTATTGTGATGATAGGTGAAATTGGAGGTTCAATGGAAGCTGATGCAGCCGGTTGGATTAAAGAAAACGGAACCAAGCCTGTAGTAAGTTTTATCGCTGGTGCTACTGCGCCTAAAGGTAGAACCATGGGGCATGCCGGAGCTATTATCAGTGGAAAGGATGATACTGCCGAGGCAAAAAAAGAAAACCTGAGATGTTGTGGGATTCATGTTGTTGACTCGCCTGCCGATATTGGGAAGAAAATGGCTGAAATTTTAAAATAGAGTTCACCATTTAATAATCCAAGCACCTTTAAATCAGTGAGACTTTGATGTTGAGAAACAAAATTAATTAGGCGAAGTGATATTCTCTGCCCTTTGAGCGAAGTAAAATAGAATCCATCATGATAGCCCGTCCGCTTGCGGCGGGGAGCTTCATTTTATATAATTTCAAAATTAGGAGAATTTACATCCATTGCTACACTTGTAGATCTAATTAAAATAACCTGATTTTATGTAAATCATGTATGATAATAATAAAAAAAAAGCTAAGTTCGTTTTCAGCAAATTAATGTTAAATGTATTCATTAAATAAAGATAAAAGATTAGGATTTGGAACTTCATCGGTATTCTTTACTGCTATTTCCACTATTCTTGGAGCCATTCTGTTTTTAAGGTTTGGATTTGCTGTGGGTACCTTGGGCTTTGGTGGTGCTGTCTTAATAGTTATTCTCGGTCATTTGGTAACAATTCCTACGGCTCTGGCTATATCAGAAATTGCAACCAATAAAAAAGTTGAAGGAGGTGGCGCTTATTATATTGTGTCAAGATCATTTGGATTAAACATTGGAACCACCATTGGCATTGCATTATATTTATCTCAGGCAATAAGTGTAGCTTTTTACATAATAGCTTTCACCGAAAGTTTTGAACCCGTGTTTAATTGGGTAAACGAATCCTATGGATTAATCTTACCACGACAGGCTGTTAGTTTACCGGCGATGGCGTTGCTAAGCATATTAATTCTCACCAAGGGAGCCGGTTATGGAATGAAGGCTTTATATGTGGTTGTGATTTTGCTCTTCGGATCAATCATTTTATTTTTTGCAGGAACAGCTACAGGAGCTGCAACCAGCGAAATTCAAGGTTTTTCAGGGATGTTCAAAAATATGGATGACTTCTTCTTGGTGTTCGCCATAATTTTCCCGGCATTTACTGGAATGGCCGCCGGTTTAGGTTTATCCGGAGATTTGAAGAATCCGGGAAAATCAATTCCAAATGGTACTATCTGGGCCACTTTTGCAGGTATGATCATTTATGTAATTATTATCTGGAAGCTGGCTGTGTCGGCCAGTGCTGATGAATTAATTAATGAGCAATTAATTATGAGTAGGATTGGTATGTATGGATGGTTGGCAATTCCAATCGGACTTGCTGCCAGCACAATTTCTTCTGCAATTGGATCTATTTTAGTTGCTCCCAGAACATTGCAAGCACTCGGATCTGATGAATCATTTCCATTCAAAAATGTAAACCGATTTTTTGCCAAAGGACAGGCAGAAACGAATGAACCTTTTAATGCAGCGATAATCTCAATAATTATTGCATTTGTTTTTGTTGCTCTTGGAAGTGTAAACTCGGTCGCCATAATTATTTCTATGTTTTTTATGGTTACTTATGGCGCAATATGTCTGATTTCTTTCTTGAATCATTTTGGGTCTGATCCATCATACCGTCCAACTTTTCGTTCAAAATGGTACTTCTCCTTAATCGGATTTTTACTAAGTATTTGGTTAATGTTTAAAATAAATCCATTTTATGCTTGGGTATCAATCATAATTATGGTTTTAATTTATTTAGGGATCAGTAAGTATCATAAGAACAGAAGTGGCTTACAATCAATATTTAAGGGTGCCATTTTTCAACTTAACAGAAGAATTCAAATTTATTTACAAAAATCCGGCAATGTCCAGAAAGCTGAAAGTTGGCGGCCATCTGCAATTTGCGTCTCAACTAATTCGTTGGATAGAGATGCCGCATTTAGGTTTCTAAACTGGGTATCCTATAAATATGGTTTTGGCACTTATATTTATCTCGTTGAAGGATTTTATACAAAAGATACGCACCGCCAGGCAAGAACAATTTTGAAGAAACTCTTATTACGATCAGGAAATAGAAACAACAGTGTTTACCTGGATACCATTATTTCTCCCTCTTATACATCTGCATTGGCTCAGGCAATTCAATTGCCGGGTATTTCGGGTATGGCGAATAATATGGTGATCTTCGAATATGACAAAAAGAACATTACTGAACTGAAGACGATCATCGATAATTTTTACTTAACCCTTGCTGGAAATTATGATGTTTGTATTTTAGGAAGTTCAGAGAAGAAGATACAGCCAAAGAGTCCAATCCATGTTTGGATCCGTAGTTTCGATTATGAAAACTCAAATTTAATGATCTTGTTAAGTTACATAATTTGGGGGCATCCGGATTGGCAACAATCTTCTATTAAGATTTTCGAAATTTGTAAAGCACACGAAATTGATGCAACCAGGGATAATTTAGTGGAATTAGTAAAATCCGGAAGAATCCCGATTACACCCCAAAATATTGAAATTATCCAAAAAGATGAAGCCGTAAGCAGTAAGAAACTCATTAATGAAAAATCTCAGGAAGCCGGATTAACAATCATTGGTATCCGGCCTGAACATCTTGATATATATGAAATAGACTTATTTAAAGGCTATGATAATATCGGTAATGTGATTTTTGTGAACTCACATGAAGTAAAGGAAATTGAATAGTCGATTCACCAATATTTAAGAAATCCTTATCTCTTATTCACATGTCATGTCTGTAAAAAATAGAACTTTGTAAAGCATAGTACTAAAATAATTGTACATTTGTGTTCTTAAAATGCAATATTTAACTCTTTTACTCGTCCGTTTACTAAGATACTTCAAAAACAAATCGCTATGCTTAGAAACTTCCTTCAAATAACCTTCAGAAGTTTTTTAAAGAATAAATCTTTTGTAATTGTCAATGTTATAGGTCTGGGAATTGCTTTGGCCTGTTGTATTGTGGCGTATTATAATGCTAAATTTGATAAGGATTTTGATTCTTTTCATTCGAATAAAGACATTGTTCATAAAGTCACTATTACAAGAGATTACAATGGGAGGGATCAAGCCTTCGGAATTACACCTTTCGCATTAGGGCCAGCTATCGGGAATTCAATTAGTGGGATCGAGGCGGTAACAAGATACTACGGCACTAGCATACCGGTTCGATACGAAGAAAACATCTTTAGCCGTCAGATTGCTTTTGTAGATAATAATTACTTCGATCTTTTTGACTTCCCTATGCTTGTTGGCGATAAGAATTCTTTTCAGGATAAAAGCCGTGTTTTGATAAGCAATCAATTCTCTCAGGTTTTGTTTGGAGATGATAATCCAATAGGAAAGATTATTAAATTATATATTGGAGACTCAGATAAGATATATACTGTAGGTGCAGTTTTTAAAGATATTCCTGAAAATTCAAGTATGCAGTTTCATGTGCTGGTATCCGTGGAGAATTATATTGATTTGATGGAAATTGAAGAACATTCATGGAATGGTTGGGTTGCAGCTACATTTTTAAAAGTGCCTGATGAAAGCAAAATTCCTGCAATTAATAAAGAACTGGAGAAATTTGTTCCTATCCAAAATATTGCCAGAGATGATTGGGAAATTAGTAGCTTTTATACTGAAAGAATGACTGATATTCCGCACACAGGAAGAGACACATGGAATTATTGGCTTTGGCCAGGAATGCATCCTGCAGCAATAGTTGCACCCTCTGTAATGGCAATTTTAATTTTATTGCTTGCATGTTTGAACTTTATGAATACTTCCCTAGCAATTTCAAGTAGGCGACTTAAAGAAATTGGAATTCGAAAAGTGTTGGGAGGAGTTAAATCTCAATCTATCGTTCAGTTTTTAGGAGAAAATATTATACTCTGCATAATTGCATTAGCTTTCGCAGTTTCCATAAGTGGTTATTTATTGGATGCATATAGTAAAATGTGGCCCGGATTAACATTGCTAATGAATTTTAGTAATAATATTGAATTATGGGTTTTTCTCATTGGATTACTGATTCTTACGGGGATATTATCCGGTGCATATCCTGCATTTTACATCAGTGGTTTTAATCCCATTAAAATACTTAAAGGATCGGTTAAATATAAAGGAGGCGGTTTATTGTCGAAAATATTGCTGTCACTCCAATTTATTTTAGCTGCAACCGGAATTGTTTGTGCAGTTATTTTTGCGCAAAATGCATTTTATCAGGAGAATTTATATATGGGTTTTGATAAAGATCAGGTAATTGCGGTGCCCATCAATGATAACTCGGAGATTGAAGCAATGAAAGCTATTGCGATGCAGAACCCAAATATTGATAAGATTGGTCTCAGTGAAGAGCATATCGGTTGGGGTACATTTGTTCTTAATTTAAAAAGCGGTGAAGAGGAACATGAGATCAGGGGTTATGATATTGGCCAGGGATATTTTGAGACTATGAAAATCAGACTGAAAGAAGGCCGACATTTCGATATGGATTTTATGGAGTCGGAGCGTGGGAAAGCTTTAATTGTTAATGAAAAGCTTGTCGAGGATTATAAATGGGAATCGGCCATTGGAAAACGTATGCGATTAAACGATACAACTGAATATACCGTAATTGGAGTTATGGAAGATTTTTATCCGCAGGGTTTCTGGAGCAAAATGAACCCTATTGTTTTTAGATTGGGTGCAAAGGAAAGAATGCGTATGTTGGTTGTTAATGCAGATATTGATCAACTAGATGGAGTGAACTCATTTTTAAAAGAAGAATGGGAGAAATTAGTTCCTAATGCTACCTATCCGGGCTTCTTCCAAAATAAAACTCTATCAGAAGCAAAAGACGTAAATAAAAATATTTTAAATATCTTTCTGTTTTTGGGAGTGGTTTCAATTATTTTATCAATAGTTGGATTATATACGTTGGTATCGCTTAATATTATAAAACGTACGAAAGAAATTGGGATTAGAAAAGTATTGGGTATTTCAATGTTTAGATTAATTAGGATATTGAATACGGAATTTGTCTTTATTGTTTTAATTTCCTCCATCGTTGGATCTGTAATCGGATATTTCTTATCTGATATGTTGATGGGAAGTATTTGGGCATATTATAAAGATTTCTCCATTAGTAGCATAATTATCCCGGTCGTATTAATTGTACTGCTTTCTATACTTAGTTTATCAGCTAAGGTTTATAAGGCAGCAAATAAGAATCCGGTGGATGCGATAAAATATGAATAAGAAGGGATGCATTAAGCACCCATTTTTCTTTCTCACAGATTAATTAGGCGCAGTGATCCTGAACGAAGTCGAGCTTCATTGTGCAGCGGTTTTTACATCATCCTTGCATAAATAATTTGCCGGTGATTGCATCTCTTCCGGCTGTATAATGGATGATAATTGTATTTGGCATACCTGTCGAAAAGCCTTTCTTATTTTTAAAACAGCTTAAATGTTTAACAGCGCCTGTCCATTTTAACCAATGATTTTCTTTTATTGTACACATAATATGTATAGTTCATGATTTTTATCAACTATCATTTAGGGGAGGAACACAAATTATTAATTCGTTTGTTAAGCGAAACTTGAACAAATGTGCGAAATAAGGGTGCTGTTTTTAATTAATCAGTACCTGTAATAGCTTATTTATGACAATGTCGTTTCATCACTGAATAAGCGTTTTGAATACCCAATTCTCCCGCTTTACTCAAATCGGAACAACCTAATTTATTCTCATTTAAATAAATTAAAATCAATCCACGATTATAATATGCTTCAGAAAAATCCGGCTTTTCCCGTATGGCATAAGTGAAGTCATCAATTGATCTTTGATATTCACCTATAACACATTTTACATATCCTCGATTATAATATGCATATGAAAAACCCGGATCAAGTTTTAGTACCTTGTTGTAATCATCAACAGCTTTCGAATAATATTCAGCAGTTTGGATAGTTTCAGAGGGTGTTGTTTCCTTAGTGGCTTTTTGCTTGATTGTAATTGCCTGTTGTTGGTAGCCGATCGATTTTATAAGTTGCGTTAATTGGTAATTGCTATTTGCCCGACCAAAATATGCAAGGATGTATTTACTGTCAATTTGAAGCGCTTTATCATAATCATGGAATGCCTCATTAAAATTTTGTATTGAAGAATAGGAGAGTGCCCGATTTAGGTATGTGGGTGCGTTGTTTGGTGATGATGTTATTGATTCATTCAGTGTTTCAATTTTACTTGAAATAAGCTGAATATCTTGCTGAATGGGTTCATTTGAAAGATTGACGACTGCTTCGTAATAATTGTCTTTTTGAAAAGCATCGTAAATTCCATTGGCTGATCTTTTATCGGAATCGCTGTTTATAACAAAAACAGGTAACATATTAATATCGAAAAATTGGTATTGGACGCGATTGCTTTCCTTTTCGGTATCAATAAAATCTCCACTAAGCTGAACCAAACTGTTCATATAAGCAATTTTCTCCTGCGTTAAATTCTCAGCTTCAAGATCCTCAAGATTCCCTAATGCCATGGCTTTATCATATTCTTCTTTTGCTTCATCAACTAAACCCAGCCTGTTTTTAACAACTGATTTCTCATAATACGCATTCGAGAAACTTGGATATATTTCGATGCATTTATCATATTCAGCCAGCGCCCCCTGGTAATCTTTTAGATCTGCTTTTATTTTCCCCCGATAAAAAACACTGGTGATATGTTTTGGGTTAATCTTTACCACATTATCAAGTTCCTTTAATGCAGCGTGCTTTTTATCCGTGTTTATCAAAATAATCGCTTTATTAAAATAAGCGTAAGAATTATAAGGAGATAGCCTGATAATATGGTCAAGGTCTGTTATCGCTTCCGGGTAGTTTTTGCTCTTCATCTCTGCAGCTGCCCTGCTGAAAAGGGCGTAAGTATTATTTGAATCAGCTGCCAAAACATAATTGAAATCCATCATGGCTGAATCAATCTTGTTCAATTCAGTAAAAACTTTACCTCTTTGAATAAATCCAAGCATATATCCGGGATTGTAATTTAAAACCAGGTTCATGTCTTTTAAGGCATCTTCATAATATTTTCCGCCTGCTTTTGCACTTCCTCTCAAAATATAAATTCCCTCGTGATTGTAATTTAACGAAATGGCTTTATCACAATCCTTGATGGCTTCATCATAGCGTTTTAAATTCATGAACGTTCTGGCACGATTAAAGAAAATGGATGCGTCTGTTGAATCAAGTTCGATTGCACGTGCATAATCTTCAAATGCAGGTTCGTGTTTGAGTTGCATACTCCGGGTGTTTGCCCGATTATGAAAAAACTCTGCATAATAGGGCAGGAGGTTGATCGCGATAGTGTAATCCATTTCTGCGCCTACTATATCGTCCAAATTGAACTTGGCAACACCTCTCAAGTAGTAAGCATAATGATCGTTGGAGTTGATTCTTAATGCCTGATTGAAGTATCTGATCGCCTGTGTAAAATTTTCCTTTTGTAATTCGATACGACCATAACGAGAATAATCAGATCGAGACTGAGCACAAACTCCGGATTGAATCAAGCTAAGGACAAGTATTAGCCAAATTTTTTTTTTGAACTTCATACTAACTAAAAATGTAATTAAATACCGGGCTAAATGTAAGAAGTATATTTTAATTATACTCACCAAGTGATTATTAATTAAGGTTGTGTTTTTAGAAAAAGTGAAAAAATCAGCAGATCCTATTCCTGATCCAACAAAACTAATTATGAAGAACGCTAATGCCATTAAATCAGTGAGACTTTGATTCTTTGAAACAAAATTCATTAGGCGAACTGATCCTTCGACTTCAGGGTCTTGTAGGTTATGTTCCCCGCCACTTGGAGCGAAATAAAATAGAATCCATCATGATGCCCCGTCCGCTTGCGGCGGGGAGCTTCATTCTTATAGAGAAATTGAAAATAATTATTGGAGATTAGATATCCCATATTATTTTAAAACATAATCAAAAAAAATGAAATCCTTTTTGGAAGGCCGCGATGGCTTTCATGATAGAATATATTTTAAGTTTTAAAAATCCCCATCCCAATTTATTGGTTAAATTCAATGTTATTAGGTTTTGAAAAAAGTTGGCGAGATTTTATAATA
Source organism: Bacteroidota bacterium (assembly GCA_003353955.1). Classification (GTDB taxonomy): domain Bacteria; phylum Bacteroidota; class Bacteroidia; order Bacteroidales. Next base: position 12,860 of record PIVJ01000033.1, read on the forward strand.
AACTGACTGAGTGTGTTTTCTGTTTGTATGTTTTGGCGTATTGCCGCATATGAAGTATCAACTTCTTCAAATGTTGTCAATCTTCTTAGGATTAGTTAGCTATGCTGTAAAATAATCTCTTTTTTCTTCTTTCCATTAAAAAAATCACCAAGCCTGAAAAGATGGATAGCGGCTACAAAGAGCATGATGATTACCCCAATTGTTTTCGGGTTATTTCCCCGGCTTATATGCCCGTTCCGCATTTTTCTCTACATCCTCCCTATAAAACCGTACATCTTTAAATTCACCTTTGGTATACATTAAGGCTTGGTCATCGAAATGAGTAGAGTTGGTATCACTACTCGCGCCACCGGTTAAAATGGAGCGGGCAGTAATTTTATCACCAAATTCAACAACCGCAACAAAACTATTGCCACTGCTGCCATACATTTTTTTAGTGCCGGGATAAGATCGAGCCCCAAAGGATGCCAATGATCCCCAACGTGAGGAAGAAAATCCAACGGGTAAACTGGGTAAATCATCGTTAAAGGGCTGTCTGATATCACTGTTGATTCGTTGGTATCGATTAATTTCACCCCATGGTGTTTGCCAGTTTCCAAAGTCATGCTTTAATTTGTTAACTGCTAATAAGAGAGATGATAAACGATCATCACTGCTCATTTCATTTGCCATATAGTTATAAATTGAACCATCTGCATTTATTCTCTTAACGCGGATAGTATTCATCATTTCTTGTCCCCAATAAACAGCAAGAGAGGTTTCTGTAGAAGTTTCGGAATAGCGATAATCCCAGGCTTTCAAATGCTCAAGCGGTTCGAATAGTTGAACTTTTAATTCATCCTTCAATGGTAGATTTGCATAATCATTTATAAGAATCGGAATATATAATTCAAAGGCAGGAAGATAATTATCATAAGCCGCCTCCAATAATTTATCCAGGTCAAAATCCTGTTGATTTTTCAATACCCTTACCGCATGTATGCCCCGGAAGTTTTCAGCATCCGGTGCCATATAAGCAGGGTAATCTTCTCTTTTAGGGCTGAATTCTCCGGCAGCAGTAAATGGCGTAGAATTACAATTCTGGATCCATCCATTTTCAGGATTTAAAATATGAAGAATTTCATCAACAGTATGTAACCCTTTCCAGTCAGTTTCCGGATTACTTCCATCCACCAATCCTGAAAAGTCATATTTCTCATTTCTGATTGGAATGAAATTTCCATGGAAATAACCAATGTTTCCATCTACATCAGCATAAACTGTATTATTGGATGAGTTGGTGTTCAACTCCATGGTCTTTTTGAAATCATTATAGCTTTTGGCTTTGGTACGCATATAGGATTGGGTTAAGGCTTTTTCGTGTTCAACCATTAAAGCGATGCTCACCCATTTACCATCCTGTTCGCGTATAATCGGCCCATGATGTGTATAATAAGCAGTCACTTCTTTGGTTGCGATTTGCTCACCATCTTTGTATTTGAGTTCGATGGTCTTTTCAATCACGGGCTTTAATTCATCACCGTGCTTGTAAAAATAGTTACCATCTTCTTCTTCAATGGTTTCTAAATAATGATCGATAAAGTCCGCACGACTTGAGGTATGCATCCACCCGCAAGCCCTGTTAAAACCCTGGTAAACGAAAAATTGGCCCCAGGTTACTGCACCATATGCATTTAATCCTTCCTCACTTACCGCATGTAATTCAGATCGGAAGAAGAATGAGGTATGCGGATTAATTAAAAATAATGCATTTCCGGATGCACTTAAGGCAGGGGCAATGGAAAAGCCATTTGAGCCTCTGGGTTCGTCAACTTCATCACGAATTACTTCTGCAATTTGATTTTTTTCATTGAAATAAAATTTTCCTAAATCACGTGTTGAGATTCTTTCAATATCACCACCAATACTTCCCTCACTAAAAGTCAACGCCATCCACGGTTCGAAATGGGTTAACAGTTTAGGCGTGACTTCGGGATGGGTGTATAAATAATAATTTACCCCATCTGCAAAGGCGTCCATGAGCTTTTTAAGCCACTCAGGACTTTGCTCATATTCCTTCATTACTTCTTCCGGATCGATATAAAGCTTCATCCGTAAATCGGTTGATAATAAATCTTCGCCCTTTACTTCGGCCATTCTCCCCATGGCATTGATGTAGTTTACTTCAACGCGGTTAAAATCATCTTCACACTGCGCATACAGCATCCCGAAAACAACATTCGCATCGGTTTCTCCATAAATGTGAGCAACACCATACGTATCCCGAATGATAGTAACTTCTTCGGCTTGTGTTTCCCAGCGGCGAACTTCGTCAGGCTTTTGTATCGTACAACTAACAAGAATTAACAGTAAAAAGAAACTTAGAAATTGGTGGGATCGCCTAAAAGTTTTCATGCTAAGATTGGGTTAAGAGCTTGGTTAATATTATTGATCAGGTATATTTTAAATTTGAATGTTACCCAAAGTTAAAAAATTTGTAATTTGTTTTTAGAAATTTGAGGTGAAATGAGAATAATTAATATGAATCAGGATTAATTGCCGACAAAAAAGGGATAAGCATATTTTTTTCTTAGGTAAGATCAATTTCTAATTCAGCAGAAAAAAATTCCTCAGAAGCTTCAGGTAGATTTTCAAGTGCAGATTTCCCTCTTAATTTTTAAACACTATATGCTTTTAATTCTTCAGTGGGCTAGGGTTGTATTCGTTAAGATAACGCTGATTATTTCTGGCTAAGCATTCATCTTCCATAGATTCCGACAAAATTACCGGTATCCTTGATTCGCGTAATTTCGGGTTGTTATGAATGATTTTTATTAATTGATTCGCTTTGGTGGTTATGATCGCAAATGTATTTATTGTCTTACCACTTTCTTTATCTAGCCACTCACTTCATAAACTAGCCACTGCTATTGGTTCTTTATTTATTCTCTGAATATAAAAGAAATACCTTAAAACTATTTTTAAACGGTCTTTATCTGAGTACAGCAGTAAAGGAGAACCTGAAATAATTGATTGTTAAAATGGGTCGGTTATTAATCGCATAATGATTTTATACTTAAGAACTAAGTTAATAATTCCTCTAGAATAGTTACCGATGATCGAACGCATTCCACACATACTTTATCGAATAGTTCGTTTTCATTAAAATGTTTTCTTCCTTCTTCTATTTTTAAATCACAGTTAATAAGCTCACCACAATTGGTAGATTTATGTTTTTTACAAAAAACAGCCGAGAATTCCTGAATCATTTGGTAAGTCACATCACGGGCTTCCAATTCATCTTTATAGATGTTGTTATTATGTATTCCAATAACCATGAAAGCTCCGGTAACTGCGCCGCAAGTTTCCATTAGCCTTCCCATGCCCGCTCCAAACCCGGAAGAAATGGACAGTGCAAAATTATTGTCAATATCATATTTCTCAGCAAAGGACGACAATACTGATTGTGCACAGTTGTTACCTGCCCTAAAGGTTGCAACGGCATTCTTTTCCTTACTCATTATGTTTGTTCTTAGCAGTTTTTGATTTTTTTTGGAAAAATTTCTTTCTGACTTTAAAATTAAAAAAATAATTCACAAAAGACTGTTATTAACATTTAAAGTTTGTTATAATAATTTAAAAAATATTAAGTTAATTTGCCTAAAAGTTCATTCGTTGAGTGATAAATTGTGTTATGATAATAATTCAGGTGTTACATTTCAACCTATAGACAAATAATTGTAGTTGTATAATTAAGTTTAAAGAATAAAATTATTGAGCAATCATGAATATTCACAATCATATATTGGGTATTATATCAATATTAATATCTGAAACTTCTTTAATAAGGTTATTAATGTTGAATGTATGAGTTCGAATGCATCATGAATTAAGTGGGTGGCTCAGGTAAGTTTTAATTCTGAAACAGTCAAAAAGAGTGCAAGATAGATGAAAAAGAATCTGATCGCTTTAGTTATATTTGGTATATTATCAATTCTTATTTTAGGTAGTTTCTCAATTATCAGAACACCTAATGGCATTTCTATATTAAGTAAGGATGACTTTCTGTTTGAAAATGAAATCGTTGATGTTTCTGAATGGGATATTATTCGTTGTTCCCAAAATCCTTTTATTAGAGATCCTATTATAAATGGAAAGCTTGACGACGACTTTAATAGGATGGAATCCAACCTGACAGCTGTCCAAATAGCTATTGATTTGGGATTTACTATTAATGAGGCAAGGGATTTGATTAAGCAAGGGGTAATTAGTTTTGACAAGCAAGATGATGATTCAAAAGATGTGAATCAAGATGAAATGCAGGAATCCGAAACAGAAATTATAGATAAGCCTATTGAGAAACAAAAAGAAACGAAGATCGTTAAAGTACCCACAAAAGCTAAAGGTACACATAAATCGACACTGCAGTCAAAGCTCCAATCGGTTGCTACTTCTCAAATGCGAATCAGAGTTGAATCAGAAGCAAGAAATAAGCTTACCGGATATTGGATTGGACCTTTGATGAACAGCAATATAATTACGTTGTATCATTTCACTGATACACAGGTTGGTACATTGACTGAGGCTATTTCAAGAACACCATATGCAACTATTAAGGCTAAATCTGAGGTGCTTCATATTCAACAACTTTTCTTGAGTTATCGTAAAGATGGCAGGACTATCGTCAATAAAAAGCATGAATTTTGTACAGGCATTGGTTCATCCAGGTCAAGGCTTCAGCATTGGAAAGACAATACAATGTTTAAATACGATGCATCGTCAATACTTTATAAAACTTATTGGAACAATGTGTTGGAAACTAATGACTTCGATACGTTTAAATGGATAATAAATAATGGAGATGGTGAACAACAACATATAATTACCAGGTTATCTCAAACGGAATATGAGATGCTAAAAAGAGTAAATGTGGCTCCAAATTATCATGCACTCTTGGAGGTAATTAAAGATGAGCGTGCGATAGTGAGATTGTATGCTGCGCGTATGTTCTCATTCGTTAATGATCCAAGAAAAGTTGAGGTGTTTATTACTTCTTTGAATGATCGCAATGTTGAGATTCGAAGAATAGCTGCGAAAACCTTAGGTGAATTAAGAGATAAAAGAGCCCTTAATTCTTTGGCAAGCTCATTAATAAAGGATGTTGATTCCAATGTTCGTGTCATTGCTGCTGAAGCTATAGGAGTGTTTAATAGCGGCGAATCCGCCGGCTATCTTTTCTTGGCACTTTATGATCAGGACGCCAACGTAAGGTCGATGGCCAGAAAAGCGTTAGAAGGGATACAGGGCGAGCTTATTATTCCTGTCAATGACTTGATAAACGGATTAAAATCAAGTGAATATTTTATTCGATCAATATCAGAAAAGGCATTAAATCGTATGCCCGTTAATAAAAAAGTCTCTGCCTTATTAAGAGCCATACATCATGATGACACTCGAATTAGTTTATACGCAATAAACGCTTTAAGTGAAGTTAAGGATGAGCGGATTATTGAGCCATTATTAAGCATTATTTTTAATGGTAATTATGAAACCAAACGACCTGCAGAAAAAGTGCTGCTTAGTTATAACAACCCGCGTACTCTGGAGTTACTGATTGCGGAGCCTAAGCAAAATGAAACTGATAGACTTATAACTATTTCTCTCGTAAAAGAGTTAACTAATGATAATCCTGGAAAAGATTGGAAGGCTTGGCAACGTTGGTGGGAAGGGAGAAATAAATAATAATTAAAGAGGGAAACAAAAAATAGTTTTGTATTCAGATATTGCTGTGTTATTCAGGATAAATATGAAGGGAAAAGATTATGGCTATTATCCTTGTTAGTTTTTAATTTTGATAAATTTATAAAATCTACCTCTTAATCTTAACTGATAAAAAGTTCACCTTTTGCTGAAACTAAACAAACAATTGTAAGTTTAATCAGTGAGACTTTGATGTTGTGAAGCAACATTAATTAGCCGAAGTGATCCTTCGACTTTCCGTTCAGAATCTTGTGGGTTATCTTCCCCTCTCCTTGGGACGAAATAAAATAGAATCCATCATGATAGCCCGTCCGCTTGCGGCGGGGAGCTTCATCCGATAAAGTAGTACAATTATTTTTATGCTTTATAAAGCCCAATCATTGCAAGCATGGATATTTCTCATCTTTGGATTATTTACCTTAATTCTTTAACTTTGTCAGTGCTAAAGATAATAAAATGAAAAAAATATTTAAACTCCTGTTCGTTATACTATTTAGCATTACGGCACAATCATTAATTTCTCAAAACTGGCAAAATATTGATGAAGGTCAGGTAATTAATATTAATAATATTGAATTAAGTTTTATAACGTCCTATATTAAGGCTGTTAAGGGGCAGGATGTATATGAAATTACGGCAACTTTAAACAATTTTGGTTCCGATTATATTACACTTTTCCCACGTGGGCAGTTTGCTTTTGTCCAAACTCCAAAAAATGCATGGACTCATTTTAAATTTACTAATGCCACCGGTAAAGGTTTCTCTGCCAGGGAAGGCTTTATTTATCCTGACCCAATCAGAATGAGCTTCCCTTTTAAGTGCGATCCTGAACAAGAAAAACCTGAATATGAAAGCAGAATTATTGGTGTTGGATTGAATGAAGGAGAATACAAAACAAAAGAGTGGCGTGTAAGAGTTAAAAAAGGAGAAAGAGTAACCGTTAAGGTTTTTAATAAGTTTAATTAATTGAAACTAGTTAGATCCTAATGTTTGAGGACTCAATTAGTTGCAAGATGATAAAAAGCATTATTACCACCTCACACAGTGGCGAAGGTACAAAATCGAACTCAGCTTAGAAACCAGTAACGTAGAGCCGAAAATCGCTAATTTTCTTCGAAATTGAATTTAAAAGTTACTGCGTTGAGTTCCTGCTTTGGATGATGCAGCCAATTATAAAGTATTTGGAAACCATGAGTTGTGATATGTGACTCAGGATGAAATTGCACGCCTCTTACATCGAATTCTTTATGCCGAACCGACATTATTGTACCAAATTCAGAACGAGAAGTAATTTCAAGAGTAGGGGGTAAATCTATGTCTGATGCAGCCCAGGAGTGGTATAATCCAACATGTGTTGTATCCGTAATTCCGTTAAAAAGAACATCCTTCTTTAATATTGTAATCGCCCGTTTCTGACCATGCACTACGCAATCAAGATGCATTAAACCGCCACCGAAGTATTCAACGATTGCCTGCAATCCGAGACAAACACCCAATATGCTTTTTGTGCTTGCATAAGATTTCAATATTTTGTTGATAATCGGATAGTCTTTTGGTAAAGCGGCCCCGGGTGAGATTAAAATCTTATCATACTCTTCTACCTCTGATATCTCTATAGTGTCGTGCATTTTAACCTGAAAATCACTGATCCCACTTTCTTCAACTATCTGAACCAGATTGTATGTAAAAGAATCGTTATTATCAACAATTAAAACCTTCATTGTTTTGCTATCTTTGCACCATTAATATTTGAGAATGTTATATTATCAGAACTTTATAGATCAGTTAAATAGATTGGGGAAAACTAAAACTCCTTTTCTTTTCATCATCGATTTCGAAATAAAGAAACCCTTGGTTTTTCCACTCAGCGAGTTACCTGATCATATCAAATATGATATTCCAAAATTTTCAAATTGCAAACCTGCTTCACCCTTACTAAAAAAGCAGCTCAAAATTAAAAAAAAACCAGTTAATTATAACACTTATCAGGAGTTATTTAATATTGTAAATAAACACTTGAGTTATGGGAACTTATATTTACTGAATCTTACGAAGCCTACAGAATTGTTCTCGAATTTAAGTATGCAGGAAATATTTGATCATAGTCAGGCAAGTTATCGATTGAAATATAAAGATGAGTTTATTTGTTTCTCACCGGAAATATTTGTTAGAATTTCGGATGGGAAAATTGCTTCATATCCAATGAAAGGGACCATCAAGGCAAGTGTGGATAATGCTGCAGAGAAGATTACCAAAAGTCAAAAAGAACTTGCAGAACATAACACCATTGTTGATTTAATTCGGAATGATTTGAGCATGGTGGCAAAAGGAGTGCGGGTAAACCGATTCAGGTATATTGATAAAGTGAAAACACATGAAGGAGATTTGTTGCAGGTTAGTTCCGAGATCTCTGGTAACTTACCAACTGATTATGCTGATTATATAGGTGATATTTTATTTAAGCTGCTTCCTGCAGGTTCAATTAGCGGGGCACCAAAAGCTAAAACACTTGAAATTATTCGTGAAACCGAGCAATGTGATAGGGGATATTATACCGGTATATTCGGAGTTTTTGATGGTCGAATGCTCGAAAGCGCTGTGATGATTCGATATATTGAAAAGTTGAATAACAAATTGATCTACAGAAGTGGGGGAGGGATTACCGCCATGAGTGATTGTAAAACAGAATATCAGGAATTAATTGATAAGGTTTATGTGCCTGTTATTTGAAACCATAAAAATTAAGAATGGAATAATATTTCATTCAGAACTACATCAGGCAAGGATTGATCGCAGCATTACCAAGCTGTTTAAACGAGAAAGCAATATCAATCTTACAGCGGTTTTGTCGAAGCAAAAATTCCCATCGGACGACTGGATAAAATGTAAGGTAGTTTATGACACTGAAGTGAAAGAAGTTACTTTTCATCCATATACTCCAAAGAAAATTAAAAGCTTAAAAATTATTGAGAATAATGAAATTGAATACTCATTAAAATATGCCAATCGAAGAATAATCAATATGCTATACGAGCAAAGAGAATTGAATGATGATATCATTATTGTAAGAAATGGATTCGTTACCGACTCATCCTATGCTAATCTTGTATTCTGGGATGGTCATAATTGGCACACACCAAACAGTCCATTACTCAAAGGAGTACAACGTCAATTTTTGCTCTCTCAATGCAAAATAATCGAAAGCCAAATAAAAATAGAAGACTTAGTAAAATATAAAAAAGCTGGATTGATTAATGCGATGCTTGATATTACAGATATGCCCACGATTGGTATAAAAAAAGTAAATCCCGGCAGTAATTAAACTACCGGGATTATTTATAGATCATAATTTTCAGACGTGTTATTGAATCAACAGAACAGTGCCATAAGTCTTGCCATTTCCTCCTTCATTACTTCCCATCTCTTTTCCTTCCCATACGGTTCCATCCTTAAATATACCATTTGCTGTCCAAACATAAACACCAGCCGGTAATTTACTTCCATTGAGCGTTCCATCCCAAAACTCTGTCGGTCGTCCTTCATCATCCAGGGCATTGGTTTCCCACATTAGATTGCCCCAGTAATCACGAACTTCAACTTTAAACACTTCAAGATTTACACCAACCGGCTTAAATATTCTAACCATGCTTGTTTGATAATCCGAAGGTGAAAACGCGGTTGGAATAAACAAACCTTTAAAATATAAACTATATGGAAATATAGCTGTATCCGAACATCCGTAATCATTATAACTAATCAATACCAAATCAACCTCGTAGGTAATTATTGAAGCGTCATATTGATGTGTAGGGGGGTCAGCCTCCTTTGAAATCCCGCCATCTCCAAAATCCCATAGATATTCTGTTGCATCTACAGATTCATTTGTAAGCTTAATATTTCCCTGGATTCCTTCAACGTTAGTTTCAAAAGTGAATTTAGCATCTGGAACGGGATAAATTTCTATGGGTATAGCATCCGATGTATCGCTACATCTAACACCATCAGTCACCACCAGTTGTACATCATATGATCCGGTTTCAGGATATGAATATACTGGGTTTTGTAGAATTGACGTATCGCTTGCTAAATTTGTTATTCCAAAATCCCATCTCCATGATTCAATATCACTTCCTGTATTAAATGACAAATCAGTAAATTGAGTTGGTGAATCCTTACATGTGTTATCAGATTCAAATTGTGCTTGTGGTACTGGAAGAACATTAATTGTATCGCTCACTGAACCACCGCACTTATCATTATCCAATGTCAAGGTTACAATGTATTCACCCGGAGTTACATATGTGTGTGTCGGGCTTTGATCGCTTGAAGAATTATCTACAGCATTCGGGTCACCAAAATCCCAATGAATTGTCAGTACGCCACTAATATTTACATTATTACTCATCTGGAATTCAGCAATGCTATTTTCACAAATTGGACTGTTAAAGGTAAAAGGCTCAATAACCGGAGGAATAGTAACAACAATATCGTCGCTATATGTGCTTTGACATCCTTCTGCGTTTGTTACCGTTAAGATTACCGGATAGGTTTCGCTTACAGCGTAAAGATGAACAGGATTCTGACTTGAAGAAGTATTATTGATGCCGGATATCGGATCTCCAAAATCCCAATCCCAATCCACAATAACACCAGCATTGTTTTCTTGCGACAGGTCAGTAAATTCTGCAGGGTGATCAATGCACACAGTTGTTGCAACAAAGTGCGCAACCGGCCCAGGGATAATATTTATTTGTTTCTCGAATGTGTTTCTGCATCCATCATCTGTTGTTATGCTTAGCTTAGCTAAATAACTTCCTGAACTTTCATAAATATGCGATATATTTTGATCATCTGGCCAATCAATTATTGAATCAGTTCCATCACCAAATTCCCAATGCCATTTTTTAATGAAGTTACTTGTCGATGATAAATCATTAAAGAAGGTCTCGTTTCCTTCGCATGACGGAGCATCCGTATCAAAGTTTACATTTGGTAATTGATCAATATAAACATCTTTACTTATAGAATTCGTACAGCCATTAATATCAACTATCGTGAGTGTTATCGTATAGGTTCCAGCATTCTGATAAGTGTAGATTGGTTGAGTATCATTCGAACTTGAACCATCTCCAAAGTCCCATTGAATATCACGCGGATCAAGGAGGTTTTTATCAATAAAAAATTCAATTTCTTCATCCAAGCATGTGCCACCAACAGCCTCGAAATCAATATCCGAAAGAATTGTAACTGTTATTGTGCTGGCATCTGTGCTTGAACATCCACTCTCGTTAGTTACGGTTAATTGTACTAAATGCTCACCAACTGTACTGAAAACATGCGATGGGTTTTGGAGTGTAGAAGTATTATCTATACCTGAAGTAAGATCGTCAAAGTCCCAATCCCAGCTAACAATTGTACCACCGCCATTTGGTTGAGAGGAATTAGTAAAATTAGTACTCACACCTAAGCAAGCTGATTCAAAACCAAAACTTGCAATTGGCTCGGGTTGTATCGTAACTTCCTGGGTTGAAGTATTTGAGCAACCATTTGAATTTGTAACGGTCAGTGTAGCTGAATAGGTTCCACTGGCATTGTATATATGCGATGTATTATCGGGAAAACCAATGGTGCTTGTACTTCCGTCGCCAAAGTCCCATATACATCCAACAATATAACCGGATGCTGAAGTGGAGTAGTTTGTAAATTCAATTGCATCTGAAAGACATTGAGATTCTGACACACCGAATAATGAAATAGGCAATGGTGCTAATATCAATTCGTGACTTACAGAATTTGTGCATCCATTAACGTCAGTAACTGTTAAAGTAATTGTGTAGGTTCCATCCACCGGATAAGTATGTGAAGGGTTCGGTTCGGTAGAAGTAATACCATCGCCAAAGTTCCATAAATAAGTTTCAATATTTGCTGTTGTTGTAACTGTTGTATTTACCGCAAATTCAACAGCAGAATTTAAGCAATTATCAGTGATAGTAAAATCGATAGCAGGGAGTTCTCGTACAATTACATCATTAGTAATAGTATCAATACATCCTTGCGTATTTTCAACCTGAAGTATAACTGCATATGTACCAGTACCGCTAAAGACATGGGTTGGGTTTTGGCGTGTAGAAGTATTATCTATACCAGAGTTAGAATCCCCAAAATTCCAAGTCCAAGAAATAATATCTATGCCGTCAACCTTGACAGATTCATCAGTGAAACTTGTTATTTCACCAAAACATGTATCCGCATAACTGAATCTTGCAATTGGAGCTGCTGTAACAACAACACGCTGTGATGCTGCGTTCACACAACTATCAGATGATTTCACGGTAAGAGAAACGTAGTAAGTACCGCTATTAGCAAAGGTGTGAGTCACATCAGGAATACCACCAAAATAAATTGTGGTGTCGTTACCATCACCAAAACTCCAATTCCATTCAACGATATATCCTGAAGGATAAGTTGAATGATCAGTAAATTGAGTGGCTAGATTATTACATGAAGGTCCATCAACACTAAAGTTAGCATAGGGTAATTCGTTTACTTCAACATAATGCCATACAATATTTGTATAACCTACTGTGTCAGTAACCGTTAAGGTAGTAATATAAGTTCCGGCAGTTTCAAAAGTAT
>PIVJ01000034.1 GCA_003353955.1 Bacteroidota bacterium
CATACTGCAATGCTCAATCAATTTACGATCACTGATCAGGTTCTCTAAATATCCAACCAGACATAGCTTAAAGAAAACTACAGGGTCAATACTTTTTTGCCCACAATCGCCATAATAAGTTTTGGTAAGTTTATAAAGTATACTAAGATCTAAAACTTCTCGTTTTGGGCAAATCACTGTCATCAACAATCAGGCATTTGGGGGAATCCTGACTGGATGTACCATGTTGTTCAGTCAGGGAAGTAAGTCTTTAGATAACATCCTAAAGTATTGCTCGCCAGTTAATAAAACTGTCATTTTTGAACCGGTATAATGTATCTTTCTCTGCCTCCAAATAACGCTTTATACTGCTGTCAAGGCAGCCTTTGACGTTCTTTACAGAAAATATAGGAAACAACAGAAGAAATAAAAATACTTCCTTCGGTGCATACTGTTTCAGGTGATGATTTTTTGACATGAGTTTTACTTTTTCCAATCCAATTGCTTTGTAAAGATCTATTGTGTTCAAAATTACTTTTTCATTTGAAGTGAAGAGGTTATCTATTTCTGAAGATACTTTTGTAACTTTGTTTGAGAGCATAATTTTTTGTTTTTCTTTTACAGTAACAATATGTTGAATGTCAGTGTGTTATACAAGCTGTTATGTTTCTTTTTTTGTCTTAATCCATTTGTTTTTAAACAGTTAATCTGTTTTGCGAAACTTCAGTAACATATTTTCGATTGTCAATTTTTGATGTTCGATTTGAGACAAATTTGATGTTTTGGTATCAAATAAAAAAGATACCATGAGAATTGAAATTGAAAAACGCTTAATAGGCTTTTCTGTATCTATCATAAACTTATGCAGCAACCTAAACCATGAGTTTGTTGCTCAACATTTGTCAAAACAAATCATTAGATCGTCTACTAGTTCTGCCTTAAATTATGGTGAAGTACAAGGAGCTGAATCAAGAAAGGATTTTACACACAAAGCAAGTATTGTTCTAAAGGAATTACGAGAGACACATATCAATCTTAAAATTATAAAAAAAGCCCAACTAATTTAAAGAGGTGTATTTGACGACAAGCTACTAAATGAATGTGGTGAACTTGTTGCCATATTCCACAAAACTGTAATTACAACTAAATCTAAGAAATCTTAAATTGAAAATTGACAATCGAATATATTCTTTCGTCCAATCGACAATCGTAAATCATTAAATTTCATTAATAAAAAAGAGCTGGACCCAATGGCCCGGCTATAAATATACGAATTAATCGTTTTTAGTATTCTTGCTCAGCTAATCGCTTATAAGATTTATAACGCCATCTGGCATTTTCTTCAGCAAGCTGATCTAATTTATTTGCCTCTTCAGGGAATGATTTCATTAAGGAAGTATAACGAACTTCACCTTGTAAAAATTCCTGAAATTTGCTCCAATCCGGTTCTTTCGAATCAAGGATAAATGGATTTTTACCATCGGTCTCTAATTGAGGATTAAAACGGTATGTTTGCCAGTAACCAGATGCTACAGCCAATTTAGTTTCTTCCTGGGCTTTACCCATTCCTGCTCTTAAACCATGATTGATACATGGAGAATATGCGATGATAATACTTGGTCCCGGATAAGCTTCAGCCTCTTTCAATGCTTTGAAAAATTGCGACTGGCTTGATCCCATCGCAACTTGTGCAACATAAACATAACCATAAGTCATGGCCATTAAGCCCAGGTCTTTTTTACGGGTTTTCATGCCTGAGGTTGCAAATTTTGCTACTGCACCAACCGGTGTGGCTTTTGAAGCTTGTCCCCCCGTGTTTGAATAAACTTCGGTATCCATCACTAAAATATTCACATCTTCACCCGTTGCTATTACGTGGTCAAGTCCACCATAACCGATATCATATGCCCAACCGTCACCACCAAATATCCATACAGACTTTTTAACCATGTATTGTTTCAATTCGAGTATTTCTTTTGCAATTGGCGATTTCTCTTTCTTTAGTAATGGAAGTAATTTATCAGTCGCTACTTTTGATTTAGCACGATCATTTACCGCAGCTATCCATTCGTTCATGGCTTCTTTTGTTGCAGCCGAAACGTCACCATTAACCGATTTCATTTTCTTTACTAATCGCTCACGCATTTTGTCAATTCCTGTTGACATACCCAAGCCATATTCAGCATTATCTTCAAATAATGAGTTCGCCCATGCGACACCTTGTCCACTTTCTTTATGCTCGCAGTATGGAGTTGAAGGGGCAGAACCACCGTAAATGGATGAACAACCGGTTGCATTTGCAACCACCATTTGCTCACCAAATAATTGAGTGATTGTTTTAACGTAAGGTGTTTCACCACAACCGGCACAAGCTCCTGAGAATTCAAATAATGGTTGTGCAAATTGGCTATTTTTAACGGATTGAAATTTATCAACTACTTGATCTTTATATGAAACATTGGCATCGAAATGATTCCAGCGACTAATCTCAGCACCTTGGCTTGCGAGTGGTTTCATAATTAATGCTTTCTCTTTGGATGGACAAACATCTGCACAGTTACCACAACCGGAACAGTCAAGTACAGAAACCTGAATTCTAAATTTCAATGGGGCAAATTTACCTTTAGTATCAATCAGTTTACTTCCTTCAGGCATATTTGTTTCTTCCGCCTCATTAACGAGGAAAGGACGAATTGCAGCATGAGGGCAAACGTAAGCACATTGGTTACACTGGATGCAATCGTCAGCCTGCCATTCAGGAACATTTACTGCAATACCTCTCTTTTCGTAAGCAGTAGTGCCGGGAGGAAAAGTACCGTCTTCGCGGCCAAGAAACGCACTTACCGGAAGATCGTCGCCTTTTAAACTATTAACCGGATCAGCTAATTTTGCAATAAAATCAGGAACATTTCTTTCCGGTTTTACATCAACACCATCCAATTTAGCCCATGCTGCAGGAATTTCAATTTTGGTAACTTCGCCTCCCATGTCAACTGCAGCGTTATTCATTTTCACAATCTCTTCACCTTTATTTCCAAAACTCTTCACAATGAATTTTCTCATTTGCTCAACTGCCAAATCATAAGGAATTACTTCTGCAATTTTGAAGAATGCAGATTGCATGATGGTATTGGTTCTGTTTCCTAGCCCAATTTCATCGGCAATTTTAGTTGCATTGATGATATAGAAACTAATTTCGTTTTCAGCCAAATATTTCTTAAAAGAGTTTGGCAGATGATTCTTGGTTTCCTCAACATCCCAAATTGAATTCAACAAGAAAGTACCCCCTTTTTTCAGGCCTTTTAACATATCATATTTATTTAGGTATGAAGGCACGTGACAAGCTACAAAATTTGGCGTTCCTACCAGGTAAGGAGCACGAATTGGCATATCTCCGAATCGTAGGTGAGAAGTAGTTATACCACCTGATTTCTTAGAATCGTAAGCAAAATATGCCTGGCAATATTTGTCAGTGCTTTCACCAATTATCTTGATAGAATTTTTGTTTGCCCCTACGGTACCATCTGCACCTAAACCATAAAATTTAGCTTCGAAAGTTCCTTCGGCGGCAATACTGATCTCCGGTAATAATGGCAAAGATTTAAAAGTGACATCATCAACAATACCAACCGTAAATTGATTTTTTGGTTCGTTCATTTTCAAATTCTCGAAAACAGAAACCATCATCGCAGGTGTGGTATCCTTCGAACTCAAACCATATCGGCCACCAACAATCATCGGCTTGTCTTCTTTATCATAGAACATCTCACGGATGTCTAAATATAATGGTTCTCCATTTGCACCCGGTTCTTTGGTTCTGTCAAGAATAGCCATTCGTTTTACGCTCTTGGGTATTACTTTCATGAAGTATTTTTCAGAGAAAGGACGATATAAATACACGGAAATCAATCCAACCTTTTCTCCCTTTGAGTTAAGATAATCAACAACTTCTTTTATTGTTTCAGTAATAGACCCCATTGCCACAACAATATTTTCGGCATCGGTTGCACCGTAATAAGTGAACGGATGATATTCACGACCTGTTTTTTTCGAGATCTCTTTCATATAATCTTCAATTACATCAGGAATAAGATCATAGAATTTATTTGCCGCTTCGCGTGATTGGAAATAAATATCCGGATTTTGAGCAGTACCTCTGGTTACAGGATGCTCAGGATTTAATGCATTATTACGAAAAGCTTTTAAAGAATCCCTATCAACTAAATCTTTCAGATCATCATTTTCGAGACATTCAACTTTTTGAATTTCGTGAGAAGTGCGGAAACCATCAAAAAAGTGTAAGAATGGAATTCGTGTTTTGATGGAAGCAAGGTGAGCGAGTGCTCCTAAATCCATAACTTCCTGAACACTTCCTGTTGCAATCATTGCGAAACCCGTTTGACGCGCAGACATCACATCGCTATGGTCACCAAAAATCGAAAGCGCTTGTGCAGCCAAACTTCTTGCACTCACATGAAAAACTGCCGGTAATAATTCACCTGCCATTTTATACATATTGGGAATCATTAACAATAATCCCTGAGAAGCCGTGAAAGTTGAGGTTAATGCCCCCGATTGTAAACTTCCGTGAACCGCACCGGCGGCACCACCTTCTGATTGCATCTCAACAACCTTAACCTGCTCTCCAAAAATATTTTCGCGGCCATATGCTGCCCATTCGTCAATATACTCAGCCATCGTTGATGAAGGAGTAATTGGATAAATGGCGGCAACTTCACTGAACATGTATGCAATATGTGCAGCAGCATAGTTACCGTCACAGGTGATGAATTTTTTCTTTTTCCCCATAATATATTTGTTTAAAGGTCTTTATGTTAAGATCCTTATCTTTCATTGAAATTTGGCACAAAATTAAGAATTTCCCAGTCAGGCTTGTTAATTTTGAGTGACTTTCGGTCTCCAAAATCTTTATTTATATTGAGTTTAGATTATTATTAGTTCATCAAAAAAATCCTTACATTTGTCTATAGGAAGGAGAGGATATTTCTTCTTAATTTATTTAACTTAAGAGATAAAATATGAATTTAAAAACAAAATATTTGGGACTTGAATTGAAGAATCCAATAATCGTTGGGGCGAGCAATCTGGTAACAGATCCTGATATTTTAAGGAGGCTGGAGGATGCAGGTGCCGGAGCAATCATTTATAAATCATTATTTGAAGAACAAATTCAACTTGAAAACTTAGAGAAATTTCAAATTGCCGAAGAATACGGAACACGTCACGCAGAAATGTCGTCGACGTTAGCCAATATGGGTGATGCCGGTCCTGAAGAATTTTTATTTTATTTACGAAAAGCAAAAGAAGCCGTTGGGATTCCATTGATTGCCAGTCTCAATGCAGTGTTTGAAGAAAGTTGGGTTGAATATGCTCAAAAAATTGAACAAACCGGTGTAGATGCTATTGAATTAAATTTCTACTCGACCCCTTATGAGTTTGATGTTTTGGGAAAAGCAATTGTATCTGAACAGATTGATATGCTTGAAGTTGTCACCAAAAATGTTAAAATTCCTGTAAGTGTTAAGCTTAGTCCATTTTACACCAATCCATTATATGTAATTAACGAAATGGATAAAGTAGGTGTTCAGGGGTTTGTATTGTTTAATCGCTTATTCCAACCGGATATTGATATTGAGACTGAAACCATGAAGTTTTCTTACAATTTAAGTAATGTTGAAGACAATAGACTGGCCTTAAGATATGCCGGATTATTGCATAACAGAATTAAGGCTGACATTTGCAGTAATACAGGCATACTTAGCGGATCTGATGTGATTAAAATGATTTTAGCAGGAGCAAGCAGTGTTCAAATTGTAAGCGTGATTTACCAAAAAGGTCCAAAACAGATCAACAAAATGTTGAAAGAGATCATGGGATGGATGGAGCATAAAGGATATAAAACATTGGATGATTTCAGAGGGAAACTTTCGAAGAACAAGATTGATGACATATTTGCTTACAAACGTTCTCAATATGTTGACATCATGATGAAATCGGATGAAATATTCAAGAAACATCCATTGCCATAATGATTAAGGCTCCAAGAAATTGGAGTTTCTTTTTACCATAATGGTTCATTCCAGGATTTTCCGATTACATTAGATTTTCTGAAAGATTTGATAAACTTCGGATTAAGTGTTAATTTTGCCTGCCTAAGCATTTTACCATGACGCATAACAATACTGAAGAAGATTCAACAAAAAAAACATCCTTAAACTTTATTGAGCAAATTATCGAGCAAAATTTAGCAGAAGGGAAGAACGAAAGCCGTGTTCACACTCGCTTTCCTCCTGAACCTAACGGTTATTTACATATCGGTCATGCTAAATCTATTTGTTTAAATTTTGGTTTAGCTCAGAAATATAATGGTTTATGCAATTTAAGGTTTGATGATACAAATCCTGTTAAAGAAGATGTTGAATATGTTGATTCTATCTTGGAAGATGTAAAATGGTTGGGTTTTGATTGGGAAGATCGGCTGTATTATGCATCAGATTATTTTGATCAATTATTTGATTGGGCCGTTAAAATCATTAAAAAAGGCAAGGCATATGTTGATGATCAATCTGCTGAAGAAATAAGTTCGCAAAGAGGAACACCTTCCAAACCGGGTATGGAAAGCCCATTTAGAAATCGTTCGATTGAAGAGAATTTAGATCTTTTTCAACGAATGAAAAGTGGGGAATTCCCCAGTGGAGCAAGAGTCCTGAGAGCGAAAGTTGATATGGCATCTCCAAATATGCAATTAAGAGATCCGGCAATGTATCGAATAAAACATGCCCACCATCATCGTACCGGAGATCAATGGTGCATCTATCCAATGTATGATTTTGCCCACGGACAGTCAGATTATATTGAAGGAATTACGAATTCAATATGTACCTTAGAGTTTGAGGTACATCGACCATTATACGATTGGTATTTAGACCAAATTACTGATACCGAATATCGCCCTGTTCAAACTGAATTTGCACGTTTAAATCTGAGTTATACCATAATGAGCAAAAGAAAACTATTGCAATTGGTTGAAGAAAAACATGTGAACGGATGGGACGACCCTCGTATACCTACATTATCAGGCCTGCGTAGAAGAGGTTACACACCCGATGCAATCAGAAACTTTGCGGAAACTATTGGTGTGGCAAAGCGAGACAACGTAATTGATGTTGCTTTGCTCGAATATAGTGTTAAACAGGATTTGAATAAAAAAGCAAATCGGGTGATGGCTGTGCTTGATCCAATTAAAGTAGTTATTACCAATTATCCGGAAGGACAAATAGAAGAATTAGAAGCAATAAACAATCCTGAAGACGAATCGGCAGGTAAGAGAAGAATTCAATTTTCCAGAGAATTATATATCGAAAGATCGGATTTTATGGAAGATCCTCCAAGAAAATTCTTTCGTCTGACTCCGGATAAAGAAGTGAGATTACGATATGGTTACATCATTAAATGCAACGAAGTTATCAAGAATGCACAAGGTGAAATCACTGAATTGCATTGTACCTATGACCCGGATACCAGAAGCGGCTCAGGAATTGTTACCCGTAAGGTAAAGGGAACTATTCATTGGTTATCTATTACCCATGCATTGGAAGTAGAAGTTAGATTATACGATCGTTTATTTTTAAATGAAAACCCCGACAATGTAGAGGAAGGAAAAGATTTCAAATCAAATATAAATCCCAATTCATTGACTGTCATAAATGGATTTGTTGAAGACTCACTTGCAAATGCGGAAGTTGAATCTAAATTTCAATTTGAGCGTACAGGATATTTCTGTGTTGATAAGGATACAACTTCAGAGAAACTTGTATTTAATAGAACGGTTCTACTAAGAGATTCCTGGGCGAAAATGATAAAAAAGTAGCAAAGAAACCCCATTGATAATCTTTGCTAAATTATATTTTTAAACTACCAATTACCCAAACCGGAATGGTCAGGACTTTGGTATTGTAAACCATGTATTCCTTCCACAGGGATCATTTCAACTTCTTGAATAATCGCGAATGAACCCCAAATTATAGGTCCAATTTCTACTCCATCTGAATTGTACCATATGCCTGAGATACCACTACCGTTTGCACTAGCTAGTATTTTATAGGCAACAGCTGGTGCTGTAACTATTTTTACAAAATAGGTCCATTTACATTTTTTACCATTTTAATCAACATAAGTGTTAGCTTCGCATTTTTAGGGCAGTGTTGAAGTAGAATATTTCAAAGATATTGCTTTTCTTCAATGGGGATATCCCCATTGAGGAAAATTTTAGAGTACTGAATTGGACTCAGGCTTTTTAAGCTATCATAATGCCTGCATGCTTTATTTATGTTTCCAACCTTTTTTTCATAATTGATGACATCAAGTTTTCTTTTTATATCACTTTTCTCTTTTCTTGTCATAGTTTACTCTTATTAGTTGATTATAAAACTAATAAAGAGTCAACCTAAGTCCGAAGTATCATACACCACCACTGGATTTAAATCAGTGAGACTTTGATTTTGTGGGCTATATTCCCCGCCCCTTGGGGCGAAATAAAACAGAATCCATCATGATACCCCATCCGCTTGCGGCGGGGAGCTTCATTTTGGAATTAATGGCTAAATGGAGAGTTTTTTTAGAAGAGCATTTTGAAGAGCTGTAAATAGCTTAACTAGTATGGCTTATGAGATTTGTGTTTAAAGAATGATTAGATTCTAATCATATTGAAAGTAAGATAATTCTATTTTGAAGATAAATTAGAGGTCTCGAGCGGATTCGAACCGCTGTACAAGGTTTTGCAGACCTCTGCCTAACCACTCGGCCACGAGACCATTTTGAAAGTGCAAATATAATATATTTCGATAATAACAGGCTTATAAATTTACACCTTTCGAGTTAATAATATCTTCTGTGCATTTAGAGCATAAGCAAGAATCATATTTCCCGAATATATTTTCCAATATATCGGATGGAATATCAAATTCATAGCACCAACATTTTTTTGATTTTGAACATTCAAATTTCGAGTAGCATCGGGGGCATATTTCCTTTTCCTGAAAGTTCATTTATAGCGCTATAGTTAAACTAACATTTTTTATCTGTCCACCTAAGGGTGGATTTAATTTAGAAATTTTAATCTTAGCATATTTAGTCTGCGGAAAGTGTAATTTAAGAGAGCTTAAAATTCTTCTTGCTACATGTTCAAGCAATTTTGATTTTTGTTTCATTTCATTTTTCACAAGAATGTAAACTTCTTGATAATTTATTGTTTTAGTTGGGTCGTCTGTAAGCTCAGCTTTTTCTGTTTCTGTTTCAATAAATAAATCAACTAAAAATTTTGTACCTATAACTTGCTCTTCTTTAAAGCAGCCATGGTAAGCAAAAAACTCCATTCCTTCAATTGATATTATTGACATTTTTACTTCTTAATATTATTAATTCCATTTTGAATTCTCATAATCGATTCTTCCTTAGAAAGTAATACCATGATATCAAAAATTGATGGCCCCGATGCAGAGCCAACAATCGTAAGTCGGAGGCTGCTGAGTACTTGTCCCATATTTAAGTTCTGAGTGTTAATATGTTGCTTGATAATGGTTTCAATTTCATAAGCTTGAAAATTATTAAGTGCTGAAAGAATAACAATTATATCAGTTAAAATCTTAGGTGTATTTTCTTTCCACCTTTTCTTAATTACCTTAGAATCGTATGATGTTGGTGCGATAAAAAAGTAATTTGTGAGTTCCCAAAAATCTGAGGTGAAGGTGGCTCTTTCTCTAACTAATTCTAAAATTTTATCAATATTAAGGTGAGAATGATTGATTCCTTTTTCTATAAGCGTAACAAGAAATTCTTCTCTGAGTTCAGAGATTGGTTTCTTTTGAAGGTATTGATGGTTAAACCATTTAGCTTTATCTAAATCAAATTTAGAACCGGATTTCCCGATTTGCTCAATAGAAAAAGAGTTAATTAATTCAGTCAGTGAAAAGATTTCCTGATCAGTTCCCGGATTCCATCCGAGAAGAACTAAAAAATTTAAAAAGGCCTCCGAAGAGTACCCGGATTCTTTATATCCCTTAGAAATTTCTGAGGTTTCCTGACTTTTCCAATTAAGAGGAAATACCGGAAATCCCAACCTATCACCATCACGCTTACTAAGTTTGCCCTGGCCATCTGGTTTAAGGAGTAACGGCATATGAGCGAATACCGGTATTTCTTTTTCCCAACCCAAATATCGATAAAGCAAGATGTGACAAGGAGTTGAATTAGTCCATTCAGAACCTCGAATTACATGACTTATTTCCATTAAATGATCATCTACTACATTGGCTAAATGATACGTAGGCATACCATCTGACTTAAATAAGATTTTATCATCAAGCTGTGACGAGTGGAAAACAAAGTCGCCTAATACAGCGTCTTGAAATTTTATTTCTTTGTTTTCAGGTAGCATTAATCTAATAACATAAGGGTCATTGTTGTCTAGTTTTTGCTGTACTTTAGCCTGAGAAAGACTAAGCGAATTGAGCATATTAACCCTTGTTTTCGCATTATATTGTTGATTAGAGTGCTTCTCAGATTTTAGTCGATTACGCATATTTTCAAGTTCGGAAGGAGTATCAAATGCGTAGTAAGCATGTCCGTCACTTATTAATTGATGAGCGTATTTCTGATAGATATCTTTTCGTTCGGATTGTCGGTATGGACCAAAAGATCCTCCTTTTCCAACTCCTTCATCAGGCTCAATATTTAACCATTTTAGAGATTCCAGAATATACTCTTCGGCTCCAGAGACAAATCTGTTTTGATCAGTATCTTCAATTCTCAGAATAAAATTCCCATTATGTTTCTTTGCAAATAAATAATTAAATATAGCAGTACGCACCCCTCCAATATGTAATGGACCTGTTGGGCTAGGTGCGAAACGAACTCTTACTTTTTCAAAAGGCATTTTTATTTTTTTGCTGCAAAGATAGGAATAATCGTAACCACAGTTGAAGATCGAATTGGGATATTTTAAATGAGGCTCCCCGCCGCAAGCGGACGGGGTATCATGATGGATTCTATTTTATTTCGCCCCAAGGGGCGGGGAATATAACCCACAAGATCCTTCGACTTCCGTTCAGAATCACTTCGCCTAATTAATTTTGTTTCACAAAATCAAAGTCTCACTGATTTAATTTGCTTAAGTGTTTTTTAGTGAAATTGGAGTTTTAGTAAAGATTTTGACTACTAATGTCGTTTAAAGGCTTGACGATCAGACAAAAAGATGTGAATATTAAAAGAAGCTTGCCAAATCTAGTTAGGATTTTAATTTACTTAAATGTATTTCAGGAAATTATTATTGTTTTGTCTGTAAGACTCACACAGCGAGCCTTATATGAGTCTACGTTTTAGCGTTCAGGGCTTGATTTGGATTAAATATGCGAATAATTTCTGAATGAATTGTATACAGCGCTTGTTTAGGAGAGTAATTTAGCATTGAAATAATGACTTCTTTAGAATTATAAAAAATACTAGAGAAAGATTGGTAACCCTCTATTGTTTTTTAAGTATAAGTGTTTATTAAAGATCAAGAAAAGTTATATATTTGATTGTACAGAAATTCAATTAGCAATGCAAGAAGTTACATTTAAAAATTATAATGAGAGTCTTAACCACGTAGAAAATTTTGTGGATGAGATTTGTGATAATTTGAATTTGAATCATCCATTCTATGGAAATATAATAATTGCACTGACTGAAGTAATTAATTTATTAGGACAGCATGGATCTGAGGGAAGAATAATGTTTAGTAAATTTAAGGATGAGTTCTCATTTAAATTTCTAGGATTATCAGAGAACTTAAAAATGGATGAGTTGTTTGAGATAAAGGATTCTGTGGAGGAATTAAGTTCAGATATTGAACGGAGTATATTTATGATTAAGGCTTTGTGTGATAATCTCGAAATTAACAAAGAAAGTAGAGAACTAAGAATTATATTTAATAATAGTGGTGTTGATACGTCAATATCGCAACACCGTAAGGATTTCCTTAATAAATACCTGGAGCAGAAAATTGATATAATACGCTGAGCATAGTCCAATGGCGAACCAGGAAATCAATTTTTTTTATGAAGCAGCATCTTATACATTCAGAAGCGTAAGTCTAATTAAGAATTGGATATTTAGTATCTGTTTGAATGAGAAAAAAGTGTGTAGTTTGGTTAATATTATTTTATGTAATGATGCATACCTACTCGAATTAAACAAAAAATATTTGAATCATGATTATCTTACTGATATTTTAACTTTCGCATCAAATGAGAGCAGTACAGAAATTTCAGGAGATATATACATCAGTGTTGAGATGGCTTTTAAAAATGCGAAGACATTTAAAGTACGGGAAGACAGGGAGATAGAGCGGTTGATCGTTCATGGGATCCTTCATTTGCTTGGATACTTGGATGAATCAAAGGAAGATCGGTTATTGATGACTTCAAAAGAGGATTATTATTTATCTTTACTCGAGAAGTTTTAGTTTCACGTGGAATATTTATTATGTTTAAAAAATACGACATTATTGTTGTAGGAGCAGGGCACGCGGGAAGTGAAGCGGCAGCGGCAGCAGCAAATTTAGGTTCAACTGTATTATTAATAACCATGAGTATGGAGAACATGGCACAAATGTCATGCAATCCTGCTATGGGTGGAATAGCTAAGGGGCAAATTGTACGCGAGATTGACGCTCTTGGTGGTTATTCTGGTATTGTGACAGATAAATCAATGATACAGTTTAGAATGCTCAATAAATCTAAAGGACCAGCAATGTGGAGTCCCAGAGCCCAAAGTGATAGGATGTTATTCTCAAAAGAATGGAGAGCTATTTTGGAGAGCCTTAGAAATGTTGATTTTTGGCAGGACACTGTTATAGAGATTGTACAAAAAAATAATCAAATTTCGGGAGTAAAAACTTTAATGGGGTATTTTGTTGAGGCAAATGCTGTTGTGTTAACTAATGGAACATTCTTAAATGGGACAATACATATTGGAACCAAATCCTTCGGGGGAGGACGAATTGGGGAAAGAGCATCAATCGGATTGACTGAGAATCTTAAAAGTTTCGGTTTTCAATCGGATCGTATGAAAACAGGTACACCTGTTCGTGTGGATGGAAGGACAATTGATTTCTCTAAAATGCAGGAGCAAAAGGGAGACGAAATACCAGGTAAATTTTCATATACAAAAACCCCTTCTTTAAATAAGCAAAGGAGTTGTTATTTAGCATACACTAGTGAGGAGGTGCATAATACTCTAAGAACAGGCTTTCACCAATCCCCTATGTTTACGGGACGAATTATGGGTGTGGGCCCTCGGTATTGTCCTTCTATTGAAGATAAGATTGAGCGATTTTCCGATAAAGATCAACATCAATTATTTATTGAGCCTGAAGGCTGGACTACCGTTGAATATTACGTTAATGGATTTTCATCTTCCTTACCAGCAAACATTCAACTTAAGGCGTTGAGAAAAATTGTCGGCTTTGAAGATGCGAAAATATTCAGACCTGGTTACGCCATAGAATATGATTACTTTCCCCCTGTACAATTGAATTATACTCTTGAAACAAAGCTCATTAAAAATCTATTCTTTGCTGGACAAATAAACGGCACCACAGGTTATGAGGAAGCAGCTTCTCAGGGAATAATAGCGGGAATTAATGCCCATCAATTAGTTAAAGGTAAAGAAGAATTTATTTTAAAGCGATCAGATTCATATATTGGCGTATTAATAGATGATTTGATTACGAAAGGTGTTGATGAGCCGTATAGAATGTTTACTTCACGAGCAGAATATCGCCTTTTATTGAGGCAAGATAATGCAGACATCCGATTGACAAATAGAAGTTATAATATCGGATTGGCAAGCCAGGAGCGGAATGATGCAGTTCAGAGAAAAACTCAGATAATGGATAAGATTATAAATAAGCTAAGAAATGTTAGCCTGGATCCTGATGAAATTAATGCTTACCTTGAGAAAAAAAATACCAGTCGAATAACCCAAAAAACAAAAATTGCAAACTTGGTTTTGCGACCACAGGTAAATTTACCTGAATTGATTTCGGTCAGTAAAAAAGCGAAGGAAATAATAGAAAAAATAGGAATTGTGCAGAATGAATTAGTTGAATCTATTGAGATATTAATTAAATATGAGGGCTATATTTCAAAGGAGTTGGAGCTAGTCCGCAAATTTGAGAAATACGAAAACTTAATTCTTAAGACTGATCTGGACTATCAGAATTTACAATCACTTTCATTCGAAGCTCGGGAAAAATTAAATAAAATTAAACCAAAAACAATCGGTCAGGCGGCAAGAATCAGCGGTGTATCACCTTCGGACATTTCTGTATTAACTGTTTACCTTGGAAAGTAGGGGTTGTTTCACGTGAAACATAAGAGGTGGAAATAATAGAAAAATGTATAATATGTGGGGAAAAAATATTTGAACCTTTTCTTACATGCAATGACTATCTGGTATCAAAATTGGATTTCAAATTAGTAAAATGTCGAAGTTGTGATTTCGTGTTTACAAATCCAAGACCGAATACTAATGAGATACCAATGTATTATGAGTCAGACGAGTATTTGTCACATAGTTCTGATAAGCAATCATTGATTTCACTAGTTTATAATAAAGCCCAAAGTATTAACACCAGAAGAAAATTAAAATTAATAAAGCAATACTCAAAACCTGATGATAGTTTATTGGACTATGGTTGTGGCGTAGGAGTGTTTTTACTAAATGCAATACGATCAGGTTGGAATGGACAAGGAATTGAGCCAAGTAAGAATGCCCGCGAAATAGCTTTAAAAAATATACGGAGTAATGCTATTGATACAATTACACTTTGGCATGTATTAGAGCATATTCATAATTTAAATACTGTTTTATTAGATTTAAAAAGAGTGTTAAAAGAAAATGGCACTTTCGTGGCTGCGGTACCTAATTTTAATTCCTGGGATGCGTCTAAGTATCAATAAAAATGGGCTGCTTACGATGTGCCTCGACATTTATATCATTTCTCGCCAAATACAATGAAGATGTTATTTGCAAGAATTGGTATGAGAATTGTAAGTGTTCATCCTATGAAATTTGATTCATATTATGTTCGTTTGCTCAGTGAAGGAAAATCAAGAAAAAGATACATCAATGCATTGATTAATGGATTTGTATCAAATAGAAAAGAAAGGATATCAAATAATTGTTCGAGCCTAATATATGTTATACAATCTTAAGATAAAATTGCTATGCAATATTCATCAAAAGGATCAAATCTGGCTTTTATAAAGTCACGATATTCGTTTTGGATCATTCTTCTATTTACGATTTTTAACTTTATTTACCTGATCGCACTTATCAATAATATAAGTGTCGTTAAAGACAACAAAAAGGTAGAATCAATCATAAGTAAGGAGCTTATAGATAGAGAAGTTATTTTGAAATCTATAGTTGATAAGATTTCCGAGAGATATGAGTCTGAAGGAATCAAATTAGATGATTTTGCTCCGGAGCTTGAAGATAATGGTATTATTCTATTTATTTATAGAGGTGATTCATTAATCCATTGGACTTCCAACTTAATTTATCTGTCTCCTGCAGATGTTTTACGAAAGAATAAAATTAAAAAATTGAATAATGGTTGGTATAGAATTATTGAGGCAAGAATTAAGGATATTGACATTATTGGAGCCATTCTGATAAAAAAAGAGTATGCCTATAATAATAAATATTTGTCTTCAGGTTCTTTTTCAAATTTAATTTCAGATCAGGAAATTGAAATTAGTACTGCACCTGGAGAAATTAATATCAATGATGCAGCAGGTAAATTTCTTTTTTCATTAAAAGTAAGTGACAAGCAATTTCTATCTGATAGAAAATCCAATCATCTATTTTATGCGTACCATCTCTTTCTGATACTCGTTTTAGTTCTAATAATTAAATTTTATGAGAAGTTTAGTTATCTGTTTAAAAGAAAGGAATTAATCAGGTGGCTGACCTTAGCTGATTATCTTCTTATTCTTGGATTGATATATATTTTTAAAATTCCATCAATATTATACGATTCATTTCTGTACTCACCTGAAAGTTTTGCTGATTCAATTCATGGATCTATTGGTTCATTTTTGACTAATTCTGTAATAATATTGTTTAGTATTTATGCAATATTTAAAAATCGTAAGTACGAGGTTAAACGACTGACTAATAGCAAGGTAGCGCACGACCTCATATTAATGATCATGGCTGTTGGAATTGCTATACTTTTATATCTGTATGAATCAGCTGTAATAAGTTTACTTACAAATTCTTCAATTACAATTGAGTTTGGTCAGGATTTTATTAATACTCCGGGGATTACTTTCATCGCTTTTACCATCATAAGTGCACTTACACTCGGTGTATTTTTACTTAATCAGAATTTCTTCCTATATGCACACAAGGCATCATTATGGAGAACGAAGTTTCTTCTTGTTGTAATAATTATAACATGCTATATTATAATTAAATATGTGTTTTCGGAAGTTGATTTATTCTCAATCATCTTTATTGTATTATTGACAATCTCTTATACATTTTTTTATAGAAAAGACACAGATCTAACATCTTTTCAGATTGTATTGTATTTAATAATATTTGCTGGTTATATAGGGATAGTATCCTCAATTACATTGAATGAGAAAGAAAAAAATAATAGAGTATTAATTGCTGAAAATATAACTACAAATAGAGATCCTTTTTTAGAATATAACTTCGAAGCTGCTATAGAAAGGATATATTTAGATACTGATATACAAAACCAAGTTGAAGATATATCTAGCGATTCAATTGAACATAGTATTATTTTAATAATTGAAAAGTATTTCGAAAAATACACACATAGTAAGTACACTCCATATATTACGATATGTGATACGAATAAGATATTAGATATACAGCCAGACGATTATTTACAAAACTGTTATGACTATTTTGACGAAATAATTCTTAACTATGGAATTGCTACATCACATAAGGATTTATTTTTCATTAATAGTAATTCAATAAATAATTCATACATCGCAAAATTGCGATTTCAAACAGGTTCACCTATAAACCCAAGCACCCAAACCATCTTTATTGAATTAGTTTCTGAATTTATACCTGAGGGTTTAGGTTATCCTGAGCTTCTGATAGATGAATCTACTAATATATCCGGATCTGATTTATTAAACTATTCATTTGCAAAATACAGAAACGATGAATTGGTATATAAATTTGGCAACTATTATTACAGCTTTAATTTGGAATATTATAAAAATCTTTCTTTCGAATCAAGCGATTTTCTTCATAATAAATATAATCACATCCTAATCGATAAAGAACCGGATTCAAGCTTTATTATCAGCCATAAAATCAAAGATTTTATTGAAACGGTTGCTCCTTTCTCATATTTCTTTATATTCTTTTCGATATTTATTTTTGTAATCTACAGTATAACCGGATTTTCATTTCAAGAGTTTAAAAGTCAGATTAGCTTTAGAAACCGATTACAACTTACCTTGCTGGCAATAATTTTGACTTCATTTCTGGTAATCGGAATCTCTACAATACTTTATCTCATTCAACTAAATGACAATAAAAATTATGAAGCACTCAGTGAAAAAGCACATTCAGTATTAATTGAATTAGAGCATAAGTTTGCTGAGGAAGAAACCATTAGCGAAGATATGATTGATTTCTTATACGCCCAGTTAAATAAATTTTCCTTAGTTTTTTTCTCTGATATTAATCTTTATTCATTAAAAGGGAAATTAATTGCTTCATCGCGCCCACAAATTTTTGATGAAGGCTTAATTTCTGAATTAATGGATGTAAATGCTTACAACGCATTGGCTAACAAAGAGAAACTACTTTTTATCCAAAATGAAAAGATTGGTAATTATCAATATCTTTCTGCCTATGTTCCATTTCGGAATTCACAAAACAATTTAATCGCATACTTAAATCTACCATATTTTGCCCGACAAAGCGAACTTCAAGTGGAAATCACAACTTTTTTAGTTGCATTAGTGAATATATATGTACTGTTTTTTGTACTCGCCATTGTATTTGCAATTATAATTTCCCGTAGAATATCTAAACCATTGCAACTTATCAAGGAAAAGATTGGACATATTGAATTAGGAAAATCTAATGAGAAAATTAATTGGTCGCGCGAAGATGAGATTGGTGGTCTAATCTCTGAATATAATCGAATGATTGAAGAACTGAGTCAGAGTGCTGATCTTTTAGCACGATCAGAGAGAGAAAGTGCATGGCGTGAGATGGCTAAACAAGTTGCTCATGAAATCAAAAATCCTTTAACCCCCATGAAATTAAGTATCCAATATCTTAAAAAAGCATGGGATGATAAGGCAGATGATTGGGATGACAGATTAGATCGATTTACAAAAACCATCATTGAGCAGATTGATAACTTATCAGAAATTGCAAGTGAATTTTCAAATTTTGCAAAAATGCCTATAAAAAAAGCCGAATCAATTGAATTGAATGAGGTAATTAATAATGCAATTGAACTATATAATGATCACGAATCCATTGGGTTGAGCATATCACTTCAGTTCGGAAAATACTATATTAATGCAGATAAAAATCAATTCATCAGAGTGTTTAATAATCTGATTAAGAATTCAATACAGGCCACTGAGAGAAATAAAAACGGACAAATTCAAATTTCAACAAAGCAAACGGAAGCAGAATTCCTAATAAGTATTGAAGATAATGGTTCAGGAATCCCTGCTGAAATGTACGATAAGATATTTACACCAAATTTCACAACGAAAACCAGTGGTATGGGATTGGGATTATCAATCGTAAAGAGAATAATTGAGGATGCAAAGGGAAAAATCTGGTTCAAATCGAGGGTTGGGGTAGGAACAACCTTCTTTATATCATTCCCTAACAAACAGGTTATAGTCGAATAATTACCTTTAATTACTAAAGCATTTTCATAACTTTACACGGAAATTAAATTTATCATCTGTTGAATCAAATCAAAAAATTAGTAGGTCAAACGGCTATTTATGGTGTATCCAGTATTGTCGGACGGATCATAAATTTTTTACTGGTTCCTTTATACACAAACATTCTCAATCCTGATGATTATGGATTATTAATTATAATGTACTCATACGTTGCTGTAATTTATGTGTTTTTAGTTTATGGTATGGAAACAGCCTATTTCCGTTACTCGGAATTAAATTCAGACAAAAGAAAAGTATACAATACCAGTCTGATTTCAATAATAATAACTAGCACATTTTTTGTACTCATTTCGTTAAGTTTCTCCCATGAAATTGCTTCCTGGATTAGAAATGAATCCTTTACCGCATTTGTTCAATGGTTTATAATTATAATGGCCTTGGACGCTATAGCTGCAATACCCTTCGCTAAATTAAGAGCAGAGAATAGGGCCATTCGTTTTGCAACTATTAAATTCGTAAATATTGGTGTTAATCTTGGATTAAATCTTTTCTTTATTTTACTATGTCCGTTTATCATTAAAACCTATTCAACAGGCTTGATTTTCAATTTTGTCAACGCAGTATTTAGTCCGGAACTCGGTTTTGTTTCTTATGTCTTTATTTCAACTTTAATCGCAAGTATAATTACAATAATAACACTTCTTCCAGAAATATTTAAACTTCGATTTCAATTTGATATAAACTTATGGGGAAAACTAATCGCTTATGCATTCCCAATATTAATTATCGGATTTGCCTTTGCGATGAATGAAATGTTTGGTCGTATTCTGATGAATTATCTTCTCCCGGAAAGTGTTGCATTTAATGAAATAGGGGTTTATTCTGCAAGTATTAAGCTCGCGATATTATTGTCCTTATTTGTCCAGGCATTTCGCTATGCTGCAGAACCTTTCTTCTTTGCTCATGAAAAAGAAAAGGACGCAAAAAAAATATATGCTCAGATAATGAAATATTTTATAATCATCATGCTTTTTGCTTCCCTGGGCATAATACTCTATATCGATTTAATTAAGCTTCTCATTGGTAGTGAATTTAGAAGTGCTATCAGGGTGATCCCTATTTTACTTTCAGGCTACATTTTTATTGGCATTTTCTATAACCTGTCATTTTGGTATAAATTAACAAACAAAACTCTTTATGGTGCTATTTTAGCATTGGGAGGAATGGTTATAACGATTATCCTTAACTTCATTTTAATTCCAATTTATGGGTATGTAGGGTCAGCCTGGTCCACATTCGCTTGTTATTTTTCGATGATGATTGCCTCGTATCTTTGGGGTCGAAGGGTATATAAAATTGAATATGATTTGAAAAGAATTATCGCTTATCTTATACTGGCATCGTTTATTTATTACATCTCTACGATAATTGATATTGCAAACTTGTTTAGTCGGATGACCTTCCACACGCTTCTTTTGATTGCTTTTATTGGTTTCGCTTATCTTATAGATAAAAGAGAGTTAAAAGCGCTTCTTAGCAAATAAGCCATTTACTTCTATCAGGGATAAAAAAATCAAAGATTATGAAGCTATTTTTTCTGTAATTTAGCGCATTAAACCAAAAATATTGATAAAAATTAAAATTATAAATACTTCAAGGCATACGTCACCATCTTATGAAACCAATGCATCAGCAGGTGTTGATTTAAGGGTAAGCACTAATGAAGAAATTGTGCTAAAGCCACTGGAGAGAGCACTGATTGCTACAGGATTTTTATTGAGCTTCCGGTAGGTTTGAAGCTCAGGTAAGATCCAGAAGTGGACTGGCAACTAAAAAAGGAGTAAGCGTTTTAAATATTCCGGCACCATCGATGCAGATTATTGGGGTGAAATTAAAGTAATTTTGGTTAATCTGTCAACTGAAGATGTTATTATACAGAGTGGAGATCGAATTGCTCAAATGATTATCTCTGCTCATGAAAAAGAAAAATGGATTGAAGTGGGTACCTTAGCTGAATCAGAGCGTGATGAAGGAGGATTTGGACTACGGGATCAAATTATAATATAAAAACAATATAACTCATTTTACTAATGAATTTCTCAAAACATTTTTACCTCTTGATCTTATTGAATTTAGGTGTAAGTTTATTTTATACGAATGTATTAGGTCAGGTATTAAATACCGATGAGAATAAAAGTATTTCTATTCAGGATCGCCGAAAGAATGCCTCATTATTTATAGAGGCAAACAAGGAAAAAAATGATGGAAATCTGGAAAGGGCAATTGAATTATTTAAAGAAGGCCTTGAATATGATCCCTCCGATGCCGCCTCAATGTATGAGTTGGCGAAGTTATATCTCTTAAAAGAAAATTTAATGGATGCTACCTTGCATGCCGAGAAATCCATTACCATTGACACCTTAAATTTTTGGTACAAACAGCTTCTTTCAACCATTTATAAACTCGATAATAAACTCGAGAAAAGTAAAAATGTGCTGGAGGATTTAGTTCGTCAAAATCCCGAAAAAATTGATCCTCTTAAAGACTTGGTATATACATATGCTCAATTGGAACAAAACGAGAAAGCTATTGATGCATTAAATGTTATCGAAAGAAAGTCTGGAATTAACGAACAATTGTCCATCCAAAAACAGAAATTATATCAAAACCTAAATAATGGAAATGCTGCGGTGAGCGAAATAGAAAAGTTAATAAATAAATTTCCTTACGAGACAAGATATTATGCCTTACTTGCTGAATTAAGCTTAAAAAATGATTTAAAACAAAAAGCACTTTGGGCCTATTCAAAAGTTAAAGAGCTAGAACCGGACAATGCTTATATAAGTATCTCATTATCTGATTTTTACCTTAAGGCCAGAGATAGCCTGAAGGCATTTGAGGAACTAAAATTAGGCTTTGCAAATACAAAACTTGATGTTGATTCAAAAATTCAAATTTTGCTTTCTTATTATTCGGTTGAGCAAATTTTTGGCGACAATAATGATGAGGCAGATGAATTAATCTCCATCCTCATGTCGAAATATCCATTAAATCAACGAGTGTTGAGCATTAAATCTGAAATTTTATATCGATCGCAAAAATACCCTGAAGCAAAAAAAATAGTAGTGAAAATATTAGAGATTGATAGCACCCAATATCCTATTTGGGAGCAGCTGCTGATTATCGAATCAAGCATGGGGGATATTGAGATGTTAAATGAGCATAGTCAAAAGCTAATTAACCAATTTCCAACTCAAGCCATCCCATATTTATTTGGAGGAATTGCAAGATTTCAAATGAAGGATTACGAAATTGCATATCATTTATTTAAAGATGGGTTAAAGTTGGTCGTAAATAATTTGCCATTAAAAATTCAGTTTTACTCATTTATCGGCGACACATCTCACGAGCTGGATAAAATAGAAGAATCAGACCAGGCTTATGAAACAGTCTTACAACTGGATCCAGATAATGCATTGGCTTTAAATAACTATGCGTATTATCTTTCACTCAGGTCTGAGAATCTGGAGCGGGCTAAAGAAATGTCATTTAAAGCTGTGGAATTGGATCCTGAAAATGCCTCTAATATTGATACAAAAGCTTGGGTTTTATACAAGTTGAAAGAATTCGAACAGGCAAAAATATGGATCGAAAAAGCGTTGAAAGCAAACAGCAATCCTAGTGCTGAAGTGTTGGAGCATTGTGGAGACATATATATTCAATTAAATGAAAAGAGAAAAGCAATGAAATATTGGAAGAAAGCGCTTAAAGCGGGTGACGGATCTGAGTTTTTAAAGCAAAAAATTAAAGAGAAAAAATTATATGAATAGAAAAATAATTGGAGGTTTAGCCAATGTTATCATTCTGCTTTTTGTGGTTTTGCTATTGAGTGCATGCAAAACTACTCGTAGAATTATTAAGGAGCCACTAAAAGAAGAAGGCATTGATTATTTATTTGACAAACTAAAATCCAATGAGCTTCAGTTCGATTATTTTAATGCAAAATTTAATCTCGATTATATTCATGATAAAAAGAAAACAGCTTTTAAAGGCCAAATTCGCATTAAAAAAGATAGCCTGATCTGGGTCTCACTTTCACCAGCTCTGGGTCTTGAAGCCGCGCGGATGTTAATTTCTAATGATTCGGTAAAACTCATCAATCGATTAAACAAAACTTTCTTTGCCAGAGATTATCAGTATTTGAATGATTATTTGGATACAAATATCGATTATGATATTTTACAAGCGATAATTATCGGAAATGATTTAAGCCATTATGAAGATGGAAAGTTCAGGGCAACAATTGACAATAGATTGTATAAGTTATCTACAGCTGCCAGATCAAAACTTAAAAAACATATCCGTAAACACGAATTGGCACCCAACGTCTTTTTTCAACATATTTGGCTTAACCCTGATAATTTTAAAATCTCACAACTATCGCTGAAAGAAATTAAAAGAGAGAATAAAAAATTGCAGGCAAATTATAGTAAGTTCGTAGCGATAGAATCTCAATTGGTTCCTAAAAATGTAAATTTTAATTTGCAAGCCGGAAGTAAAATTAAGATCCGTATTGTGTATTCAAAAATTGCAATTGATAAAAAATTAAATTTCCCTTTTAGTGTATCTAAAAAGTATCAGCAAATTATTCGTTTAGACTAATGCAAATTAATTCTAACTATGGTTAATGCTGGATTTTATTATAAAATTTTTCATAAGCTATTGCTTACACTGCTTGTAATTTTGTTCTCGCTCATTTCATTCGGGCAATCCAAAAAAGGACAACTTGAAAATGAGAAACGTAAAATCGAAGATGAAATTAATTACACGAATAAATTATTATTGTCGGCCACCTCTAGTAAAGAAAACTCTCTCGAAACCCTAATTATTTTAGGCAATAAAATTAAATACAGGGAGCAACTGATCTCTACGATTTCTTCTGAGATTAATGAATTCGATTACCAAATCGAAGTCCATAATATTATTATTGCTGAATTAGGATATGCATTGGTGCAACTAAAAAAGGAGTATGCACGACTTATTTATTATACGTATAAAAATAGAAGTTCAACAGATCGATTGATGTATATTTTCTCGGCAGAAAATTTTAACCAGGCTTTTCAGCGTTTAAAGTATCTGCAATATTATGGAGCCTATCGAAAACGGCAGGCGAACCATATTGAGCAAACAAAAGATTCTATTGTTATACTGAACGAAAGTATTGCTTCAAACAGAATTCAAAAGCAGGGCTTATCCCAAAGCAAGCAACGTGAAATTGGCACGTTAAACCGTGATAAATCTGATCAAAATAAAAAAATTTCGAATTTACTACAGCAAGAAAAACAACTTCGGGCTACCATCAGAAAGAAGCGCACAGAAGCAAACCGATTAAACCGTGCTATTAATGATATTATTGCAGCGGAAATTAAAACTGCCAATGATGCAGCAAAAGCAGCTGGTTCAGAATCCAGATCCGGTATTGCATTAACCCCCAAAGAGCTTGAACTTACAAATAGTTTTTTAACCAATAAAGGGAAATTGCCCTGGCCATCAGAATTTGGAATCATATCTAGCACATTTGGTGAACACGATCATCCGGTACTGAAAAAAGTAAAGATTAAAAATAATGGAATAGACATTTTAACAAATGTGGGCGAAGAAGCAAGGAGTATTTTTATTGGAAAGGTGATAAGTGTCAGAACAATTACCAATACGAACAAAGCAGTCATTATTCGGCATGGTGAATATTTTACTGTTTATTCAAATTTAAGTAATGTTTATGTTCAACCTAGCGACGATGTTGAAACAAAACAAAGTATCGGAATAGTTTATACTGATCAGGTTGATTCAAAAACAGAATTACATTTCGAGATATGGAAAGGTAAAACCTTATTAAATCCTCAATATTGGGTGGTTAAATAAAGTGTTTAGGCACAACCATAACCATTTCTCGTTAAAACAACGAGGCTATATTCCTTTCTTAGCATACGATCTTAACCCAACTTGCAAATTTTTCAACAACAAAAAAACATAAATTTTCTAATCACCTGATATTCAGGGGTGGTTAAAATTATTTTCTTTTTTTTAAATGGACATGTTACAGATAGTCAGGGTAGTAGCGTTTTTTCAAATCAAATGTAGTGACTCAAGGATTTATTTTGTATTTCAAATATTTGCATGTTTGTTGGATGTTTATACGCGCAGTACAAAAAAAGGACAAGAACAAATCCAAATCATATACCTACT
>PIVJ01000121.1 GCA_003353955.1 Bacteroidota bacterium
GAAACTGAAGACTATTTTCTGCATCCCGGTAGTGGAATGGTTATTAGTCGTATAAAACGCTTTCAAAAGATAAGTGAAAAGCGCTCTTTCGATCAGTGGCGCGTTGTAGTTCAGGGTTTTAAAGGGCAAGCATGGGTGAATAAGTTTTTGGTTGGTGATATAGTGCCGCATCTAACAACACAAAATATTGATAAATCACCTTACATGAAGAAGGTAGACAAGCCATGTTAACTTATGAAGAAGCGTATGACGAAAACCCAACTATTAGCCACGGTGAAGCTATCACTGAAATTAAAAAACATAGTTGTAGTGTTTCAGAATTCTATGAAGACTGCGGTGAAAAAGCAAACTACAAAGCGCGTGATTTACTGAACTGGTTAGGATATTAATAATGCAATATATAATATTTAACAAATTTCTATTTTCAACAACACCTGTTGATGAAACGGAATTACAAAAAAGGTTCTCTTTTAGTACTGCCATGGATATTGAAAGAGATATAAAAGATTTTGGCAGGTTTGAAAATGAATTTTATGTTGTCACTAAAAAATTAGGCGAATCAGTATGAAAATCTCAAATTCAAATGTAATCGTATTAGATAACGGTGGCTCAACACTTGACCGATACACAATCGTGTATCTTGATATGTTTGAACGTGGTGTTTATTTTGCGCGTGGTTGTTGTGAAAATCCAAGCGCGCCTAATGGTGTTGGCTGTTCGGTAGAAGTCACACAGGAATGGTTAGATCAAACTAGTGATAAGATTTTAACACTTGATAAAATCCCTAATAGTTTGATGGTGTTGATTGAAGCTGACTTGATGGATTTTAAAGACAAGCCAGAAGATGAAGCGTTAGAACATCATTTCACTGTTTCAATTCAGCTAACAGACCCGAAAGGAAAATTTGCACCTTGGGTAAAAGATATTCCTGTTGCCGGTTGTTATACGTTTGCCGAAGTTGAAAAAGCGGCTATTAAGTTTTATCAGGAAACTTGGCCTACGGTTTACTGTGAGATTGTTAATATAAAATTAGATGCTAAATAGGGTTAAAATGAAAATTCTACAATCACAAATAAAACAATTGAAAAAGAAACTTGATGCTTTACGGCTTAAGCCTTCAAATTCAATTCACGATCAAGCTATATCAAGATTAGAGAAATCTATTGAAATCATGGAAAAGCCTGAACGTGTTTGGGCAGGTAGAGTTTTAACCGATGCTGAAAGAGAGTTACACGAAAAAATCATTAAACTCTTATTCACTAATCGCTTTGGTGCATACAAGGTGGCTGATATGTGCGAGTGTAGCCACCAAACAGTGTATAGGGTGAAAAGAGCGTATTTAGCTGAGCAAGAAGCTGAAGAAGAATAAAAGCCAGTAGAGAGTATTACAAGCCGCCTAACAAGCGGCTTTCTTTTATTGATAAAATAACATATAAGTTATTGACTATTAGTGTTACATGATTATACTAGAGCCTAGTTAATAAATATTGAGGTTAACATGATTGAAGGACAAAAAATTGGTTACATTCGTGTTTCTAGTGTAGACCAGAATGAAGCAAGACAGCTTGACGGTGTTGAATTAGACAAGAAATTCATAGATAAATGTTCAGGCAAGGATACAGACAGACCAGAACTTATAAATCTATTTGAATTTGTAAGATCAGGTGATACTGTCTTGGTTCATGATATATCAAGGATGGCACGTAACGTAAAAGACTTGATTGAACTAATAGAACGCTTACAAAATAAGGGCGTTTCTATTCGATTCATTAAAGAGGGTTTACAATTCGACAACAACAAAGCAAACCCAATGAACGATTTGATTCTAACCATCTTAGGCGCTATCTATCAGTTTGAGAGAAGCATGATTCTAGAGCGTCAAAAGGAGGGCATAGCGATTGCTAAAGCTGAAGGCAAGTACAAGGGCAAACAGTCACTTGTTGATCTTAAGCAAGTACAGGCTCTTTTAGACAACAAAATGTGCATAAGCGCGATAGCAAAAGAAATGGAGATTAGCCGCGCTAGTGTTTACCGGGCAATTGATAGGATAGGGGCTTAAATTATGCCAAACTTAACACTAGAACAATTCCTTGAATTAAGAGTTTTTGACAAGCCACCTATTGAATGTAAATTCAAAGTGGGTGACATCGTTACATACACAAATGATTATGATGTAAGTTTTCATGATTTAAAGGTATTAGGTTTTGACGATGAAATTTCATATGGGAGATTTGTTTTTTTAAATACAGATTCTTTCTGGTTTCCTGTTGATCCTGATCAATTAAAAAAGGCTCAAATATGACTACTGGTAGAAATGAGTTAGTAAAAATCTGGTTAGATGAAAACCCAGAAATTAGTGTCAAGTGGGTTAATACCAAAAATGAATATTATTACTACAAACGCGGTAGAAAAGTAATCATACAAGAATTAGAAGAAATTAAAAAATGAGTGTTTCCGTACCAT
Organism: Bacteroidota bacterium; assembly: GCA_003353955.1. Lineage (GTDB taxonomy): Bacteria > Bacteroidota > Bacteroidia > Bacteroidales. The sequence continues at coordinate 2,464 of PIVJ01000121.1, forward strand.
CTGAGTCAAGGCACGACTAATAAGTTAGACAAACTTTAAAAAATCAATTAATATTCACAAAACAACAGAGGAAAAATAATGGAAAATTCAACAATACCACTTCAAATTAAAACATCTGATCTCATGTATTGCGGTCATAGTGTTTGTAATGTCAGAGGCAAAGCTTGCTTTTTTACAGACCAAGGGTGTCAAAGCTGGCTCAGTCATTTTATCATAATTAGAACTATTGTAGAATCGTTAGGATTTGAAGTTGAAACTATCAGGGATTGGGATTCAGAATTAACTTCAATCGCCACGACATTACCTTTTGAAATGCTAAAAGAAATTCAAGAGTTAGGCGGTGGTTTAAAATCATTTATAGAATTGTCTGATATTGTACGTGAGAACGGGAAAGAGTTTACTTTTGAAGAACTGCCAGAACACGCAAAAAAGAGTTTAATTCAAAATATGGCAATTAATGGTGAAGCATGGGCAGACTATATAGATGATAGTGTTTTGTCTGATGTTATTGATTGGCCGAAAGCCATTGAACAGGTAGAGCCACACGTAGTAGAGAATTTTTGGCTATATGATATGCCCACTGATGAACTAACAGGCTTTCTCATGGATACACCAAGTGGTTTTGCAGAGGATTTTGATTCATGGGAGGCTTACCACCAAGACTACATTGAAACAAATGATTTACCGGAATATAGTCTTGATGACAGGTGGCCCTGTATCGCTTGGTGTGAAGACGAGGGTATTAGTGATGGTTGGCACAGGTTGCACTCTTACGTTAAAGCAGGACACTCTACAATCCCTTTAATCGTGTAATAAAAATCGTCCAGCGAGGTTTTACTTTTTTGAGAGAGAATGAAAAGCTAATAACTTGAGGTGTTGAATAGTTGTTAGCTTATAAAATCAATCAGAAATATAAAATCTCACTACTGTGTGAATATACAGCAATGGGATTATAACTAGCCTTTCAACCTTAAATTAAAACGTCAACAAATTAAACCTGTTAAGTCAGTTTTTTTTATGTCTGACAAATAATAGATATAATGGTTGACTCTAAATGTTACATGATTATACTAAGTGGCAGTTATTAAATAATTGAGGGCTTAACATGAAAATAGTTAAAAGATTAAAACGTGCTAATAAATTTGGCTGTCATGAAAACCTATTAGCTGACAGAATGATAGTAACACAATATAACGCTTTTCCTGATGCTGATAGAATTGTAAGACTTTCACAGATTGGGAATAGCGCCCACCAGCTAGTTTTAACTACTGATGACATAGAAGAAATTGAAGAAGTATTAAAACTTCTAAAGGAATGTGTTTAACTATAAAACTAATTAAAATCATAAGCGCTTTCGAGCGTTTTTTTTTATGCCTGATAATTAACACATGTAAAGCTTGACTCTAAGTGTTACATGATTATACTTAGGCACAGTTAAACAATTATTGATTATTAAAGAGGGTTTCAAGATGGCTAACTACAACAAAGCACTTGCACAAATAAATGTTCATACATTGTCAGTTAGGGAACAAGATCAAGTGCTTGAGTATTCACGCCAGATTTTAACAAAGCGATTCATTAATAAAACTGTGAGCTTAACAAGTGCCAGTGCTGCAAATGAATATGTAAACGATTATATGCAAGGTTTTGAAAATGAGGTTTTTTGTTGTTTGTTTCTTGATAATAAACATAACGTGATTGAAATGGTCGAAATGTTTCAAGGCACAATCAATCAAGCGCCTGTTTTTCCGCGTGAAATTGTAAAAGCTGCGCTATCAAGAAATGCAGCCGCTGTTATCCTTGCACACAATCACCCTTCAGGCGTAGCCGAGCCAAGTCGAGCAGATAAAGACATAACAGAGCATATACAGGACGCTCTAAAGCTAGTTGACGTTAAGGTTTTAGACCATTTTATTGTTGGTGGTCAATTCAAGGCATACAGCTTCGCGGAACACGGTTTGATCTAACAATCATTATAAATTAAAAGGAAAATATAAAATGACTTCAACATATAAAAAACATTCGTTCCCGAAAATTGCTCAAGCAATTCAAGAACAACAACCACTACCAGAAAATGGACGCTATCATTTTAAAATTGATACTTTCAAGGTTTCATGCAAAGCAACTGTAGAAGCTAAAAACGAATTGATAGCGCGATTTAATAAAGGTTGTTATACAGGCACTTTCACAGCTCCACGAAAAATATCAAGCAATCGTGTTTATTGTGCAACAACTGCAAAAGAATTTATGTTATCTGGTGAAACTACAAACGCGGTACAGTATCTCGAAAACTTTGATAAGCCTATTATTTTTCAACATAATTCTAATCAATTATTAGTTGATATGGTTGATGCAAAAATAAAAGACTACCCTAAACTTTTTATAGCCAAACCAGCAACAAAAGATTATTTGGGTGACTGGGGAATTTATGCGCCTAATGGTCAACGTTTGAATACTGGCAAATCTAAAGCTAAGGTGTTAGAAGATACTAAAGCACTAATACAAACTGAGGCAAATAAAATCATCTTAATTGATGTGTTAAAACAACCTGTAAATAATACAATGCATTCTGAAGCTTTGGAGGCTTAAAAATGAAATACTTATCACATTACACAGAGCAAGCACAAACAGAATTATTTGATAAACTGGGTACATTCTTTGCCTTCAGCAACAAGCAGTTTGACGAGGGCAAGAAAGAGGGCGTTGTCTATGTTTCACTAGGTTGTGGCATGATCACTCCCAAGGGTACAGCTAAAGAGCTTATGGAAGGTTTAGAAAAAATTAATGGAGCTGGTATTGAACTCGACATAAAAGAAAATGGTATACCGGCTATCATTGAGCGTGAACTATTTAACCACGAATGCTTCTATACTAGTGATATAAGTGATTGTGTTGATAAGCTTACAGATTACCCTGTAACAGAAGAGCAAGTGAGAACACGTTATAACGAGCTATACAAAACTATTGATTGGGAGAACTATTAAAAAACTAATCAGATTTATAATTAAGCCGCTATCACAGCGGTTTTTTTATGCCTGAAATAAAATCGTCCGGCGAGCTATTACTTTTTTTTGAAAGTGAAAAACAAAATCGTCCGGCGAGGTATTACTTTTTTGAGACTGTGACTGAATAGTTTTGAGAAGTAGTGAGAATGTTAGCGGGCAAACACCCGCCAAAAATAATCTGAAATAATCCTGAA
>PIVJ01000389.1 GCA_003353955.1 Bacteroidota bacterium
ACCTGAGCCATAAAAAATAAAAATATAAAATGACCTTGACCTTTGACCTCAGAGGTCATTGTGACCTTTGACCTTAATTTATTAAAATCCAAGTTTGGGCACTTCTGGGCACCAGGGAAGGACACTAAGGTTACCTATCCCCTATTTATGGAGTCAGGGACTTCATTGGTGACATGACCTTAAAGGTCAGAGGTCAAGGTCATGACCAAAATTGAGGTTAAACATTCCAAATCACAATAAAACACTATTTATTGATTTGGCAACCTTCCAAAACCAGTCTACAAAATTACCAGAGCCATAAAAACAAAAACATAAAATTAACTTGACCTTTGACCTCAGAGGTCTTTGTGACCTTTGACCTTAATTTATTAAAATCCAATTTTGGGCACTTCTGAGCACCAGGGAAGGACATTAAGGTTACTTATACCCTATTTATGAACTCGGGGACTTCATTGGTGACATGACCTTAAAGGTCAGAGGTCAAGGTCATGACAGAAATTGAGGTTAAACATTCCAAATCACATTAAAACACTATTTATTGATTTGGTAACCTTCCAAAACCAGTCTACAAACTTACCTGGGCCATAGAAAATAAAAATATAAAATGGCCTTGACCTTTGACCCCAGAGGTCATTGTGACCTTTGGCCTTAATCTATTAAAAATCCAAGTTTGGGCACTTATGGCCACCAGAGAAGGACACTAAAGTTACCTACCCCCTATTTATGGGGTCAGGGTCTTCATTGGTGACATGACCTTAAAGATCAGATGTCAAGGTCATGACCAAAATATTAAGGCAAGATCTGTTAATGCTTGCGTTGACATTTCTAGTTGATCATTTTTATAATGCAACAAATAACTGAATATGTACCAAAGGTTTGCTATTTGTTGTTCCATCACAAATGTGAAAAGTAAGCATAGTTGTCACAAATAATTTGTAATGGAAGTTGTAGTTTGTTGCTTCCAAACTTATTCTGTCACCCAATCAGCTAACTTTGGATCAATGCTCCTCTGATTCTTCTAATCTGAAATATTAAAAATCAAAACCAAAATTCTTAAATTATTCTTTATTAGAAAACAAATGGTCAAGTATTTGGGAAATGTCATTTGTCAGTTATTGTGTTATTTTGAGGGAATTAACTTCATGTCAGCAACTGCCTGGTCACAAATAGCATAAATGCCAGTTCCAGTTAGATGAGCACTGGCCCACAGCCTAGAAACCTGGGCCGTTGCTACCCATTAAGCTTAATTAGCATACAAATGGTGAGCCGACCATCAGATCAGAGAAGATGCTATGTTTCAAATCCTTCCTCCATTGTCATCCTAGATTTGCCTAAAACAATATTTTAAAAACGTATATCAAATAATAATTTTAAATGTTGAAAACAATTATTTGT
>PIVJ01000390.1 GCA_003353955.1 Bacteroidota bacterium
AAAATACGTTGGCGCACAACACATTGGTAATGATATTTGGAAAGTATATTATAGAAATGTATTTTTAGGATACTTTAATGAAAACGAATTAAGAACTAAAGAACAAACAGTAAGGTTAGTAACCAATTTAGTGTAAACTCTAATCTTTAACTTTTGTAAACTATGTATCTTAACAAACATTTAGAGAAACCTGAAACCTATAAGTAAACGATGAAACATTGGACAGAACCAAATGGTATTTTTATAGTTAATATTCCCATTGAATGGCAATATCGCAACTCTGCGATTGAAGACATTGAGGAAAAATCACCATATAGTTTTGAGCCATATGAAGATTCTTTAGGTTGTTTTCAATTAAGTTGTTATCCGCTATCAGAAAAAGGGATTAACCCAAATTTTCCAGTTCAAAAGAATAATTCAAAAATTGATTGGTTAGAATCTAGGATGGATGATGATGAATTTGATGTTTTGCTGTATCATGCTCAAGTAGATGATATGTTATGTATGGCAAAGTATATCTACTCTGCCGAGCATAGAAATGACAATAGAATTAAATCCATATTAGAAAATGTAAAAAAAGCCCTTGATTCAGTTAGAGTTATCCCAAAATCAGACAGGCAACTAGCCGCTAATTTGAACAAGCATGATAATTTTCTTGGTTCTTTGCTTGCATCATCAGATTTATTGGAAAATGCTTATAAGAATGAATCACATATTGAACTTGTAGTAATCCTTTCTAATCAAATTGATGCATTTCTTAGAATTTCAATCATTTTACACCAACAAATAGAAAATGAGACAAATGATATTGAAGTTAAATACCTATTTCAAGCGGACGATGAAAGAGGAATTAGTGAGCGAAAGATTTATACCAAAGCTCATGAATTAGGAATAATTGATGATAATATTTATAAAGAATTAAATGATTTATTCGATTTAAGAAATAGAGTAATCCATAGGTATATAATTTCATTTCTTAAAACACGTGATATCACAAGAATTGCTTATGACTACACTATGCTAAATGAAAAAATAAAGTTGATTCTGAGAACCTATGAGGAAAAGCAATTTGGTACTGGATTTGGAATCTATGGAAGAGGGTATAGCAAGGAAGATGAGTTTGATGAGACAGAGTATCGTAGAGCATATTCAATGGCGAATGATAAGCATTTATTGACAAAATTGAAAAGAAAGATATAAAGTCGAGTAGGTAAAGGGGAATCTCACCCCTAAACCTCTCTCAGAACCGTACGTGATGCTCTCACATCATACGGTTCCTCATACGCTCAAAATTAATTGATTGATAGTTCACAAGCTCATCCTTACCATTACTGATAAGTTGGCAAAATTGACTGTCAAAGCGTATGCTAACCCCTTTGCTACGTCTAAGTTTC
>PIVJ01000391.1 GCA_003353955.1 Bacteroidota bacterium
TGGTACGCTTAGAAAAAAAAAGAAGAAAAAAGAAGTATTAACAGCTTTCCTATCTTTATGGTACTTCAAACTCAATTTTCATCTACTTATATAGAGGCTGGCTGTGATGAAGCAGGTAGGGGCCCATTAGCTGGCCCAGTGGTAGCAGCCTCTGTCATTTTACCTAAAAAATTTCATTTACCTTTTCTTAATGATTCTAAAAAGCTCACTGCTAAACAAAGAGAGAACCTTGTACCCCTTATTAAAGCTCAAGCTCTTGCTTGGGCAATAGGTCAGGCAAGTGTTCAAGAAATTGACAAACACAATATTTTACAGGCCTCTTTTATAGCCATGCATCGGGCTATTGACCTATTAGTAACACAGCTTGCCCCTACGCTATTGCTTATAGATGGAAATAGGTTTAAATCTTATATAGGTATACCACATAGGTGCATTGTAAAAGGGGATACTAAGTTTGCTAGCATAGCTGCTGCTTCTATATTAGCTAAAGTACATCGAGATAGTATTATGCATGCTCTAGCTATTGAATATCCTGGCTATGGGTGGCATACCAACATGGGATATCCTACGTATAGCCACCGAAAGGCTATACGTACTATAGGCTTTACTGTACATCATCGTAGGTCTTTTCGTAACAAAAAAGAGAAGTGAAAAATGGTCTAGTGCTAACTTTAAAAAAGAAACTACTTTTTTTTATCGGTGTTCCCTCCTCTTTTTTTCGTCTGTTCATATTTTACTTCTATTCTTCCTCTTTTTTTTCTAAGGCTTTAATCTTATTCTCTGAAAATTTGTGTCTATCTGCTTGTTCTGTTGTGTTCATAATTAAATAATTGAATGGGTTTTTGATTATCCTATTCTTATTCCTAATCTACTTCTCCTACTACCATTCCTACTGTCATTCCTACTTCTGCTCCTATTACTATTCCTACTACTGCTCCTACTACTACTATTCCTTTTGTTTGATATCCTCCCAGTTGTACTCTCGCTCCTACTACTATTCCTAGTCCCGTTCCTAGTCCTACTAATCCTCCTGCTACTGCTCCTAGTAATGCTCCTGCTTCCATTGCTCTTCCTCTTTTTATTCCTTGTCCTAGTAATCCTCCTCCTGCTATTGCTCCTAGACTTCCTATTACTCTTCCTACTATTCTTCCTACTATTCTTCCTACTATTTTTCCTCCTCCATGTTTTACTACTACTACTTTTCCTACTCCTGCTCCTATTATTTCTCCTCCTACTGCTCCTACTATTTCTTCTAGTGCTACTATTACTATTGTTGCTACTAATACTTGTAATACTCCTTTAATCTTATCCTCTGAAAATTTGTGTTTATTTGCTTGTTCTGTTGTGTTCATAGAAGAATCACTAATATTACTATTATCAGGTAGAGTAGTA
>PIVJ01000122.1 GCA_003353955.1 Bacteroidota bacterium
AACGATAGCATTTCATTCAGTTATTTCTGTGGATTAACAATAGAACAATCATCACCAGACCACAGTACACTGAGCAGATTTAGGACAGCACTAACCAAAACGGGAACCTTTGAAAAGCTTTTTAAATCGATAAACTCACAACTTGAAAAGAACAATATCATTGTCAAAAAAGGAGCAATTGTAGATGCAAGTGTAATAGATACACCACTTAGACCAAAAGGCAAATCAAATCACAAGGTAACAGAAGATCGTTCAGAAGAAGAAGTTCAAGTAAAAAAAGAATATGCAGATAGTGTAGATAAAGATGGCACGTGGCTAAAAAAACGAGGTAAATATCATTTTGGTTATAAAAAGCATTATGTTACCGATGAAGAAGGACTTGTGCTAGGAGTCCATACAACAACAGCAAGCACAAATGAAGTGTCAAATTTAGAGGAGGTTTTAGATACAGCAGATTTACCAGAAGGAATACCGTTAAAGGCAGACAAAGGCTACCAATCAAAGAAGAATGAAGAATTATTAAAAAAGAAAAAATTAAAAAACCACATACTTAAAAAGGCAAAGAGAAACAAACAACTTACCAAATGGGAAAAACGATTTAATAAATTAATAGGAAAAACAAGGTTCAAAGTAGAACGAACATTTGGCGGAATAAAAAGATGGTTTTCAGGAGGAGTTGCAAGATATAGAGGAATACAAAAAATGCACACACAAAATTTAATGGAGGCAATTTGTTATAATTTATATCGGAGTCCTGGGATAATTGCGCTAAATAGCAAAAAATAGGGGATAATAGGTTAAAATAATGACCTATTATACCCAAAAATCACAGTTTTTATACCTTAAAAACAAAAAAAATCTCAAAAAATTTGAAGAAATTATGAGTATATGGATTAGGCAACGGTCTTTACTTTTAACTTTATTAGGTTGCATTCATGTACTAATGAACGAGATTCCGAAATTGGGGCTGCGACAAGCAGGCGAGTAAAATTAATGAAGTGCGTTTAGCCCCCAATTTTAAATATTGAGCGTAGCGAAATCGTTTTTGGGTTTGGGGGCTAAGAGAAGCACTTGGTGAGGAGCACCAGAGCGCTTTGCAGGGGCTGAATAAAAACAAGGCCATGTAGCGAAGTGAAATGATTTATATTGCCTTGTTTTTTTACAGCAGGCGAAGGCGAAGTCCTGAACCGACCTGCATAAGTGAAGGGGCGATGAACACCTTACAACCAATTCCGCAAGGAAAGTATTTGTCTGCTATTCGGCATGCAGATTTGATTTATACCTCTGGAATGACACCTCGCAAAGCGGGGAAACTTCTTTATTCAGGAAAAATAAAAGTTATATATCCAATAGGATTCTACAAAGATGCTGTGCGTTTGGCGACTTTAAATGCCTTAACTGCCGCACAAGCTTGTTTGAATAAAGGTGAGATAATATCATTAATACTTCAACTCAACGTCTTTCTGAATACTGAGGAGGAATTTACTGTACACGCTAAAATTGCAGACTATGCATCTGATGCATTGATTGAAAACTTGGGGGCTAATTGCATAGGAAGTCGTGCTGCTATTGGTGTTGCTTCTTTGCCTTCAAATGCACCAGTTGAAGTAACATTGACTGCGAAAGTAGTCTAGTCATTTGAAAGCATTCCAACAACTTCATCCTCTCCAAAACTTGCGCATAAAAACCCTTCGACTGCGCTCAGGGACCGAGCAGGACTAACCGGACTTTTAAATCTCAAATCGAATATCTTCTATCGATTATCTCAAATAAAAAAAGCCGACCATTTGGTCGGCTTTTTTGCTCGCTCCTCTTCTTGGACTCGAACCAAGACCCTCTGATTAACAGTCAGATGATCTATTTTTTTTATTTATTATTCGGCATCACTTATACAAAGTGTTAGGTTTCCTTGATAACCCTATATCACTTCGCTCATAGGACAGTGAAACAGTGGAACAGTGAAATAAGCTGCGCTTGTATTCTGTATCCTATCTAAAAGAGATACCGGCCTGCGCTTTGCTACAGACGGACAAATCCCCTACGGATTACGAATAATAAACTTTAAATCGCAACTAGGTACTGATGTACAAATAGTTACGATTTTTTTATTTTGTTGGGGTATGATATGGGGTATATTCTAAGATTTCATTATTAATAAAAGAGCACTTAAATAACTAATTCTTCAAAAACGATGGCTATTTGATTGATTTTTCAGAGTGGACATCCAAAGTACAAACCATTTAGGAATTCATTTATTTTGACTTTGTCTTAAATCTTTGCAAGACTTATATTTCAACTGAAGGGCGCATAAAATCGGGTTAATTAATGAATCAGAATATTATTCACAACAAGGTTATGTTATTTTTATAAACTATGTATAAGATTAAATTATTTGCAAATAAAATTAATATGTATATATTTGGTCAACCAAAGTGGTTAACCAATATTAAGATATAGAAAATGAAGATTCAGAAATTGACATTTTTAAGTTATATATTATTGTTGTTGTTCTCATGTACAGAAAATGATAAACTAACTAGCAAATCTCAACCTTATACTTCAAACGATCATCCGAGATTAATCCTAACAAAACAAGGTGTAGAGAATATTCAAAGTCAATTGGGTAAAGTTCCAGTTTTTGACAATACTCTGGCTCAAGTTCAGTCTGAAGTCGATGCTGAAATTGAGAAAGGTATTAGGGTACCTATTCCTAAAGATATGGCTGGAGGATATACCCATGTTCAGCATAAAATAAATTATATGATTTTACAGAAGTCAGGTCTTTTGTATCAGATTCTGGATGAAGAGAAATATGCTAAATATGTCAAAGATGTTTTATTTGCTTATGCTGAGCTTTATCCTGATTTGCCACTTCATCCTCAGACAAGATCTTATGCCCGTGGAAAACTTTTCTGGCAGTGCTTAAATGATTCAAACTGGTTGGTATACGTGAGTCAGGCTTACGATTGTATTTATAATTATCTTAGTTCGGATGAGAGAAAAGTCTTGGAAGAAGATTTATTCATTCCCTTTGCTAATCATTTGTCGATACATTCGCCTCAATTTTTTAATCGCGTTCATAATCACAGTACTTGGGGAAACGTTGCTGTCGGGATGATTGGGCTAGTCATGGATAATGAAGAGCTTATAGATAGGGCTTTATATGGATTAAAGGTTGATAATATTCCTGTTGATCAGAAAGATAATGATGGGGGTTTAATAAAAGTGGAAGGCCAAAAAGCAGGATATATTGCAAATTTGGATGAACCTTTTTCTCCTGATGGTTATTATACTGAAGGCCCCTACTATCAGCGATATGCAATGTATCCATTCATGATATTTGCTACAGCTTTGGAAAATTGCAAGCCAGATTTGAAAATATTCGAACATAAAGATTCAGTTTTATTGAAAGCAGTTTATGCATTATTAAATCTATCAACAACAAATGGTGAATTTTTTCCTTTGAATGATGCCCAAAAGGGGATGTCTTACTTTTCGAGGGAACTAGTATCTTCAGTAAACATAGCTTATTATTATGGAGCTAAAGATGCTTCATTGCTTTCTATTGCAAAGAAACAAAACATTGTTCAACTGGATCAAACGGGTTTAGCGGTTGCGGTTGCCTTAAGAGATGGACAAGAAGAACCTTTCCAGAAAAAATCCATTGAATTGTCTGATGGTTCAAAAGGAGATCAAGGTGGTATAGGCATATTGCGAAATAAAAAATTGGATGATGAATTTTCCTTGGTTATGAAATATAGTGCACAGGGATTAAGTCATGGTCATTATGATAAATTATCATTTTCTTTGTATCACAATGAAAACGAAGTTATGCAAGATTATGGACTGGCTCGCTTTGTCAATATTGAACAAAAAAATGGGGGTGGTTATTTAAAAGAAAATAAGAGCTGGGCTAAACAGACAATTGCTCATAATACAGTCATTCAGGATGAAACATCTCACTTTGATGGTAAGTATAAGTTTGGAAGTAAACATCATTCTGAAAAATATATATTTAATAGTGTAGATCCTCAATTCCAGATTGTAAGTGCAAAAGAGCAAAATGCTTATCCTGGGACTCAATTGCATCGGACTATGGTTTTGATTGAGGATGATATAATGAATTGTCCTTTTGTTTTGGATATCATGAGGGTAAATTCTTCTTCAACACACCAATATGATTTTCCATATTATTATAGAGGTCAGATTATTGCTGCAAATTTTGATTATACGATACCAAATAAGCTAGAGTCACTTGGAAAATCAAAGGGTTATCAACATTTATGGAATGAAGGCTTTGGCACACCTAATGGGGGAAGTTCTCAATTGACTTGGTTATCAAATAATAATTTCTACAGCCTAACTACAGTAACGGATAAAGGAGATCAATTAATTTTTACAAGAATTGGGGCCAATGATCCAGAATTTAATCTCCGTAAGGATCCAGGATTTATCATTCGAAAACAGAATGTAAAAGATGCAATTTTTGTTTCTACTATAGAATCACATGGGACTTATAGCCCGGTGACTGAGTTGGCTAAAAATGGATATCCCTTCGTTAAACAATTAGTAATCTTGAATAATGATGATCAATATACCGCAATTGAAATCTTGAATAATGATAATTCTAGAAGTATTTTTATCTTATCGAATGAAGATAATTCAGAAAATAAATCACATATATTAAAAATCGAAAATGATTCCTATCAATGGGTAGGAGCTTATTACTATAAAAATTTATAAATTATTTTAATATGAAAAAATTCGGATCAAGTGAGAAATTTCTTTTTGGAGATAATATTGAATGGGAAGTAGTTGGTGAAGGAGTGAAACGTAAAATTATGGGTTACGATGATAGCATTATGTTGGTCAATGTTCATTTTGACAAAGGTGGGATTGGACCAATGCATGCACATTATCATTCGCAAGTAACCTATGTAGTAAGTGGCATTTTTGAATTGACCATTGACAAAGAAACCCACCTTCTAAAAGGAGGTGATTCATTTTACATTCCACCAAATGTCTTACATGGAGCAGTTTGTAAAGAAAGCGGAGTCTTAATAGATGTATTTAGTCCAATTCGTGAAGATTTCATGGGAGAGGAATAATGATAAATTTCAGTCAATTTTAACTTATGCAACTTTATTTGTATTAAATATAAATAGCTTGCTATAGTTAAAAAATCATAAAATATTTCTTGCTAAATGGATACTAATGCTCTACTTTTAAATTTTATAACTGGTATGCCAGATTGGATAACCAAAAACTAAACTTAAATAATTGAATAAATTATCTATAAATAATTAAAAAAAGGATAGAGTGTAAGTCCATCCTTTTTTATAAAAATACTTCGTATAGGAGAGAAGTAAAATTGTAAACACATGCACTATCTTAGAAGGATACATGATTTTTTAAAAATACTAATAATCACTCAATAAAAAAAGTCACCTCCTCTTTTAAAGTGCGAAACGAAAATTATTTAGTTAAATTAAATTCACACTTAAAACCAAAAAAAACTATGAATTTAAAAATTAGGTTAACATTAATCGTAATATTTTTGATAAATATTACATTAATGTCCCAAAATAACTATACACTCAAAGGTGTAGTTGTTTCTGAAGTTGATGATA
>PIVJ01000392.1 GCA_003353955.1 Bacteroidota bacterium
TCTACACGCTGCTTTAGTTCTATATTGGCCAAATATTACAGCATATATACACTGTGTCATTGATTTTTATTGGCACTATTTGGGACCACCCCCTGGCACCATCAGAAACTGTGGCGTGAGACCTGAAGGGATTTTGGCCCCCGTCACCAAATTTGGTCTATCTTTGTATAATGAGAGATGTACCCTTAGTATATCCAAAAGTGACAAAATAAATGATCTATCAGTCTTGGCTTGCTATTGAGCCAAGTACAAAGACCCCTACCCACTAGGCCTTAGGTTACTAGAAAATCACCCAAAATTGACCAAAATCTCTGATGACCTAATAGGGCAGGTCACTTCAAATCTGAAAATTTTCAACATTAAACTGCTCCAAATACCCCAATTTCACACTAAATAGCAAAAAGGTAGGCTAAGGTACCAACGTGAATCACAAATTGCAACAGGAAAGCATTCTGCATATTTCCCGATATTCACAGTTTTGACTCTTCAGGTCTCAAACCACAGTTATTTTTTGCGACACAAAAATGGACCCAAAATGGAAGATGTGCACATCAATGATTGAGCTTTGTGAGACAGAGCTGAATGAAACTGGTGAATCAAATTAGCATCACATGTGGAGACATTGTAATAACTAATAAGTATGCACCACCAGACCACCACCTGCTCACTTGCTTATATCTGTATTCTTACACCAAAGTAGTTCCAACAGACCATAAAAATGGTCCATTTTTGAATTTAAAAAATGCTGTGACCACATATTCTTTGAGACACCTGAAAAATGAATCATGAAACCCCCATAAAAACCTACATAAATTTGAAGAGCCTTAATATATTAATAATTTTGTACAGGATTGATATCAAAAATATTGCCGCTTAATATTGCTAGGCCAGGCTAGATGTTACAAGGGGTGTGCATTTTTTTGCCCAAATTTCTGGCGTGAAACCCAACCCAACCAACTTTGCCCTACCCTGGGGTCATCATTTGGCAAAAATAATCATTCCCATTCAGCACCATAATGAAGAACAACTTCCCATATTTTATGTCTGTTAAAATAGTAGGGGGTTTCATGATTCAGTTTTGAGCAAATAACTGTGAAATGAGACCACAGCTATTTGATTACTGTAAAATTGCACCATTTGTGAGTGATAATTGAAGCATCTGATCAGACTTTGGCGTAGTAATACATGCAGACCTTCACAAAGATTGAATTACCTTATTTATTTAATATACTAAGTAGGTTCTCTAGTCTTCAAAAAGCAGTAGTTCTACACGCTGCTTTAGTTCTATATTGGCCAAATATTACAGCATATATACACTGTGTCATTGATTTTTATTGGCACTATTTGGGACCACCCCCTGGCACCATCAGAAACTGTGGCGTGA
>PIVJ01000123.1 GCA_003353955.1 Bacteroidota bacterium
TGTTTAAGCAAACGGTATTCAGTTTCACCAACCGCTCCATCACCGGTAATAGATGAAAGCCAAACCTTGTAGTTGAGAAATACTTTTTGGTATCCGTTTTTGTTTTTTAGTCTCATTTCTATTCGTTATGAATACTCATTCATATCGTTCGTAAAAATATTAAAAAAGGATACGTAGTAACATATCCTTAGATATTGTCTGCTTATAAGTTATAAATATAAACAACGATAACTAGTATCTCCGCTCACTTTCACTTTAAATTTCACATCTTTTTCAACTACAAAAGTTTCAAATTCTTTGTAGGTTTTCCATTCAGTCTCACCAGGTTGTAAAACTGCCATCTCGCCAGAAGTTACGGTCATGTGTTCAATGGTTGAGGTTCCGAATTCGTATTCCCCAGATTTCATTGCACCGATTGTGGCAGGGCCTTCATTTGTTTCAAAAGCTATAGATTTTACCTTTCCATCGAAGTATTCGTTTGTATTAAACATTCTTTATCGGGTTTAGATAAGTAGTAATAATTTCGAGAAACAAAGTTAGAAATTTAATAGGTGATTCTCCAGATTAATTATTCATATTTCAAAGCCTCAACCGGATTAATAATGGCTGCCTTAGCCGAATGAAACGAAACCGTTAGTAAACAAAGTAAGATTGATAAAATACCTACACCAACAAAAACTCGGTAATCCATCATGATTTGATATTCGAAATTCTGTAACCATTTATCCATAAAATAATATGCAGCAGGAATTGCCATAATGTTTGCCACAATCGTGATGTTCAGAAATTGACTTAACAGTTTAAATACAATGTTTCCGACAGTTGCACCCATCGTTTTTCGTATAACGATTTCTCTGGTTTTTTTCTGTGCAATGAAAAGTGAAAGACCAAATAAACCAAGTGAGGCAATTAGGATTGCTAAAAAAGCAAAGGAGGCAACTAGTTTGGCAAGGTTCATTTCTGTTTTATACATATTTTCAATATAGGTATCTGTGAAGCTGTAATCGAAAGGGGTTTTTGGACTAAATTCCTTCCATTTGCTCTCAATAAATGAGAGCGTTTCGGAAGTATTATTCCCACTGAGCTTAATTATTATTTGCCCCATATACCTTGGCCCATATCGATTGCTCATCGTAATCATTACAGGTAGCACTTTTTCGGTTAATGATTTAGAGTGATAGTTCTTTACAATTCCTATAATACTGTAATACTCATCAGTAAATTTATATTTCTCTATAAGTGGATTAGGTACATTAAAATGCTTGATAAATTGCTCATTAACAATTACGGATTTTAGATCTTTTTTAGTTTCGCTATCAAATGATCTGCCATCAATTATTTCCATACCCAAAGCTTCGATATAATCATAATCTACGCTATTACGCTCATAAATGATCATATCCTTCGTATTTTCTGGGAGCCTTCCTGCATGGCTGAGCCAGAACTTTCTACCTGTTTTTGGATCGACACCACTTCCTGTTGCGTGGATAGAAGTGCTAAATGCCGGGGCATATGTGAATGAACTGGTAACGAAAAGTATATCCGGATTAACTAATAATTCAGACTTAAGTGAAAGATATTTGGCAGAGATAGATTTATCTTCGGCAACAACCGAAATCAAATTTTCTTTTTTAAACCCAAGCACATCGTTTTCTTTCATAAACTGTACTTGATTATAGATAATACCAGAGCATATTATTAATCCGATGAATATAATCAACTGAATTACGATCAGACTTTTTTGAAATAAGGACCCTCTTAAACCAAGGTTAACCTGACTTCTAAACACATCTACTGGTTTAAAAGAAGAAAGATAAAACGCAATATAACTGCCTGATATCAACCCTACAAAGAGTGCAATAGATATCAGCCCAGCAATTACAATTGGATTGCTTAAAATAGAAATTTCAATTGATTTGCCTAATAAACCATTAACCCTCGGCAAAAAAGCATATGTAAGTAATACAGCAAAGGGG
Source organism: Bacteroidota bacterium (assembly GCA_003353955.1). Lineage (GTDB taxonomy): Bacteria > Bacteroidota > Bacteroidia > Bacteroidales. The sequence continues at coordinate 1,977 of PIVJ01000123.1, forward strand.
AGAGAAAGAAAGGAAACAAAGAGAGATTCTCCCAAAACCTGTTTCATTATTTTTGCACGATTTGCACCAATTACTTTCCGTAAGCCAATTTCTTTAGTACGACTGAGTGATTTTGCAGTTGATAGAATGATGTAATTGATAATGGCAATTAGTAAAATTAATATGGCGATACCTCCAAAAAGATAAATGTGCTTTAGACTTCCTTTATTCGCTACATCTAAAATCATGTATTCAGAAAAAAGATGAACCCGATTTAAAGATTGAAGTTCATAGGAGAATGAGTGTGAATTTCCGGGAATATATTCAGTTATGAATTCAGGGAATTTATTTACCAGAGTATTTGGATTGAAAGACTCTTGCAATAGAATATATGTAATGAAACCATTTATTCCCCAACTTTCGAAAGAAGGACTTCCTCGTTTTCTGTTAATATCCTCATAACTCCAAATCGAAGTAAATATTGGCAAAATGAAATCCGCCTGAATATGCGAGTTGGTTGGGAAATCATCTATCACTGCTGTTATCTGTTGAGAATAGATCCTTTCTCCATGAGATATTTCCAAAATATTACCGATTGGGTTTGTGTCAGGAAAGTACTTTTTAGCGGTTGATTCGGTTATAACAAGCGAGTTGTTTTCATCCAATGGATTTATGGCGTTTCCATACAGAAACTTAAAGGAGAATAAATCAAAGAATGTCGAATCAGCTTGAATAAAATTATTTTCATTAATGAAATTCTCACCTTTTTTGACAAGATATCGCATTTCACGAATTCGGCATATTTTATCAATCTCCGGGAAATTGAATTTTAATAATGGAGCAAGTTTATAAGGCGCCCTGGCTTCAATATTTCCGGTTTCCTGCCCAATACTGATGATTCGATATATCTGATCTTTTTTTTGATGGAATTTATCAAAACTAAGTTCATGCTGAATAAAAAGAAGTAGAATTAAACTCGCTGCAATTCCACTGGATAATCCAACCAGATTAATGAACGTATAAAATTTGTTTCTAATTATATTTCTAAAGGTAATTTTGAAGTAGTGTCTAAGCATTTGATTCTTTTAAGATGATTAAATTCCGTTTAGTAATAATTGAATTTCACAAGCTTAAATTGGCTTTTTAACTCCTTGCTATCTCTAATTATAGCTAATGCTTGTTTAGTTCCGAAATGTATCATCTTGGCAGATGCATTTACTTGTAATGAGTAATCTCCAATATTAAATGTTGAATTACTCAAGTATCTCCCACTATTTGAAGAAGTGCTGTATAACGAAGCTAAAAGTTTAGGTTTACCTTGGGTGTAAAGAAAAACCAATACATTATTATCATTATCTACTTGAATGGCATGAAAGAAAGGTAGTTCATTAGGAAATATCTTTTCATCGATAGGATTTTTATCATACAGCTCTTTATGTCCCATTTTATAATACTCATCTTTAATTTTTACTTTAAATTCTCGTTTTACGGAGTCCTCAACCTTTAGCGGTATAATATTCGTATTAAAGGTCGAAACCAGTTCTCCTTTAAAGTTATATATTTTCAATTCTGGATTATAATTATAGCCTACCAGCAATTGATCATTGTTAATTGTATTGAGCATATAGGCATGTTTTGAATAAGGAAACGAACTGCCGATAATTACTTTATCCACTTTCAAAGAATAAGAGTGCTTTCTTATATCTTCAATATAATATTCAATCTCTTTTTCTTTTTCAGTAATAATGTCCTTAAGAATGATAGAATATTTACTTTTTGATCCATTAAGAAGAATGTGGGCATAAATAGCAAGTTTGTTTTCTTTTAATGAAACCACTTGGTAGGTAGGGTAATCTAGATGAATGATTTTAAATAGTGAACCATCGAGATTAAAAATGTGAAGTCTATTATAATTTTCTGTTATAATATACTTATTATCTAAAATCCCTACCATGACTACAGCACAATATTTTGCAATATCAGAGATTTTACTAAGTGTTTTTATGAAGTTCCCTTCGCTATCGAACAATTGTAATTCTTTTTTAATATTGTTAACCAAATAAATATCCCCATCATGGCTAATTGTGAATGAAGCAGATTCTCTATAGTTTGCATCATGTCGAAACTCATCAGTTGTTGACAAATCTAACCAGTCCGTATTTTGACCAAAAGATTCATTGAGGATTAGTTTTATCTCTCCTTCAGGATAGGGGTTGGTTTGTGCCATCAGTCCACTTATTGTGAAATTTAGAATGATTATTAACGCGATAAAATTTTTCATAGGGTTGGTGTTTTAAGGTATTATAAATTTTAATTATCAATCTTGGAACTAAGAAACACTTCGGTTTCACCTGTTTCGGCATTAAATTGAGTGAAGATGAGATCTCGATTATGCCATGCTTCATTCATGTCTGAGATTAGTATTTCTTGTTGCATTTGCAATAATTGCATTTCGATATTGCGTTGTTTTTTCTGATTTATTAATAAGATTGAGAAACTGATCAAAATGAGGATAGTCGCCGCAATACTAAGTCTTATGATAAGGGGCTTAATGCGCAGAGAATTTTTAGACTTCTCCTGTTCGGGAAAAATAAATTCAGGAATACTAATTGGTGCCGGATCAAGTAAGGAAACCGATTCTTTAACCAGATGAATCTGTTTGAGTAATTGACCATATTGATTATTGCAATTAACACATGACTTAATATGATCCTGAATTATCTTGAGTTCCCGATCTGGGATCTCCATGTTAATATAATTCAACAGTTGTTCATTTGATAAACATTGCATAATTTTCATGTTTTTTTAGGATATCTCCCAGTTTTTCAATTGTTCGTGATAAGGTTTTTCCTATTGAAGAAAATTTTATTCCGGTTGTCTCAGCCATCTCGTTATAGGTGCAATCGTCTTGATATAATAATATTAAGGTTTGTTCTTTTTGGCTTAATTGTTTGATGGCTTTTCTTACATTTTCGATCTCCTCATTTTTGACTAAATCATATTCGGGGTTTTTTAATTCCAGGTTTTCAGAATCGTTATGTTCCAAATATTTTTTGAAGTTTTTTGTTCGATTATATTGATTAAAGTATTGATTACTGACAGTTTTATAAAGCCAGTTTTTGTATTGTTTAATTGGCTTTTTACTTTTTATTTCAGTATATAACTTTATAAAACAATCCTGGCATAAATCTTTCGCCATTTCTTCATTAGACGATAAGCGGTAAGCATAACGATAAATTGTTTTATAATTTGAATGATAAATTTCTTCGAAAATTGATTTTCTCACGCTTAGTTTTGCTTATTGCTATTTGTAAGACAAATAACTATTTATTTTGTGACAAATTGATTATAAAAGTAAGGAGACCATTTGATTTCCAAATGGTCTCCTTAAAATAATAAAATCAACTAAGATTAAACCTTTAAATCTTAATAACTTTTACCGATTTAATCAGCTGGCCTTTTTTATTGGTAATTAATAGATAATAGTTTCCATTAATCAAGTTCGCCAGATTAATTTCAATTTTATTATTTCTGATGGAAGTTTGTATTTCAATTTCTCTAACAAGTTTGCCATCAGCAGTAAAAATACTTATTAAACTGGCATCTTTACCTTCATTCAGATC